>CAZEMN010000033.1:0-15650 GCA_964513335.1 uncultured Zetaproteobacteria bacterium
GATCAATGGACATATTCAGATACCTACCTCAGGACTTTTCTGGCCGTTGCTAGCAATGGCCTCGATAACCTCGTGACCTTCGCTCTCCAGCGTGAATGTCACCATTTTGCGCAAGCTCGCCATGCCATCAACAATCATGACTTTTGACATGTCCACCTCTCATTTCGTTCGAACTAATTCACAATTTCAAAAAACTGTTTCCAATGACATCCAATTGATGTACTGAACGCACGCCCAATGCCAATTGATACCTGTCTATCGGTTATGGAATAAAAAACATTAGAAATATTCTTATGCAACAGTAGGCAAATAATAGTTGATATATAGTATTATTGCCTATCATAATAAGGTTATTAGATTATATTTAAGGTCTTGGTAAGCGTTACATAATGGTATTGCATGGTGGCAAATAAGGCTATTTTGACGGTTATGTATATGGGAGCGTCAAAGAACTAACATGTGTTGGCCGGAGAATGGTTGGAAGATATCCTTTGTTCATCGTGCCAAAATATTTCTTTATAAACACCCACAATCCGGGAGATGGGGACAACCACATATGCTTATGAACGGTTGAACTGGAGAGAGCTTTAAAGAAATTTAATCCCGTGTTTCAGAGCCTGGTGAACCAGTTGAACTGAATTTTTTATATGCATTTTCTTTTGAAGATGATCCCGGTGAACATTGATGGTCTTCGGACTCAGATGCAGCTTTTTGGCAATTTCCTGTACGTTATAACCTTGTGCCAATAAGCCGAATATTTCGAATTCACGTGAGGTAAGAATCTTCTCAGGCGGGGGATTATCTTCATGACCCAACACGATCTTTTGAGCAAGTTTCTCTTCAATAAAGCGTTCACCATTTACCACCTTGAGAATCGCTTCATACAGTATTGTGGGGCTGGAGTTTTTAGTCACATAGCCTAATGCACCCAGTGCTAACGCCTTTTGGGGGAAAATGATATTATCATAACCGGACAGAACAATAATTTTAGCTTTTGCATCCCGGGTTAGTAGTTGATTCAGGAAGTTAAATCTATTTCCTCCCGATATATTCATGTCTAAAAGTACAATGTCGGGGTTAGTGTCAGCATAATGGATATAACCATCATCGGCACTGGCCGATTCGGCAACTACTTTAATATCCCCATAGCTTTCAAGTAAATAACGAAGTGCAGAACATATCAGCACGTCTTCATTCACAATCTGAATGCCTATTGGTTTCATTTTGGCTACATTACTACCCATAAATGAATGTTAACCTATGGCAGACAGATGTATATAAGTGCATTTCCTATATTTTTTTAAGGATAGTTCTCTATCTATCTAAAAACATCCTTGTTAAGCTATCCTGCAGCATGAAACAGGTGTAAATTTTTGAAAGAGCAACAAGGAGGTTAAGTCACAATATCAGCTGCTTACACAGAGATAGGCTGGGGGAACTCCTCTCCCCCAGATCATGAAACACATTATATTATTTACCATTTTCATATTTTCTAGGATTCAGGCTGAGTTACCGGCAGTTGAATGCTGATGCATGTGCCATCACCAGCCTGTGTTTTCACCTGTATACTCCCCCTCGATGCCAGACTGCGTTCACGCATGCGAACAAGCCCCAGTCCCGTTGCCGCTTTGCCTATATCAAAACCACAACCATTATCTTGAATCTTTAGTTTTGCCGTGCCTGAATCAACATTGAGTTTTATTGAGACTCTTGTGGCCTTAGCATGACGTATGATGTTATCCACAGCTTCACAAGCTACGTGGTATAGGGGGACTTGTACTTTTTTAGGAAGATTATTGACATTTTCTTTCACGTCCAAGATCCATTCGGAACCAACATTTCCCTTCTGCTGAATCAATGCGTCCAGCGCCTCGTGTAAACCAAGGTCTGCTAAAGTATTATCTTGCAGCATACCCTGAATGTTTTTCATCAGTTTCTCCACCACAGCTTGGCTCTCCCGCATACCTTTCCTTGCCTTACTACATTCATCCCGAAGACAATAATTCATGTTACCAACATTATACATTTGAAGAGCAGCTACCGCCTGACCAATATCATCACGTAAGGTGAGAGTCATTTTCTCATGCTTCTTTTCCTGGGACAGCAATAAACTGTGGCTCAGTGCCCGAATACCTATGAGCTCATGCCCGTCATTAGAGGCTGCATGCTCATAAGATGCGTTATCGTGCAAAGTACCGGTAACGCTTTTTATATTATCCTGAGCATTTCTGACACGTATGGAGCGTTTTTCATCCTCTCCAATTAACATATCCTCTTTTACATATTTGTGCATAACAATCTCGGATATAAGCACCTGAATTTTGTAGTCATTACGTGCCACATCCTGACGATAGCCGGTCAACATGACCCAAAATTTATCACCGCCCTGTTTCAGCAAGGGCAGTTCACATGTGAGGGGCACCTCCGATTCAGCTATGCTTTTGCAGTATGCTTCAAAGACGCCCCGTTGTTCCCTACCGAGGAAGGATGAAAATCTCCCTTCAGGCAGTGTACCATATTTCATGCCCAGAAGTTCAGCAAACATGGGGTTCGATTCCACAATTACCCCTTTGCTATTTAACGTAGCATATCCGTTCGGTATAAAGTTGTGAGGATACGCGTATTTATTTGTTGAGAGCATGAATCCTTCCCCCTTCTACTGTGTTTTCGCCCCACTTAAAACCCTCTGCAATATCAGTTATTAGATATTTCATCTCCCCCCCCCTAGCGTAAGAATTATATGCGGAACTATTGCAGCTATTTTTGTATATTTCAAACATTTTATATTCTATGTACATAATTGACGTTTAGGCTGCTATAGCCTCTTAGTAATCATACCTGACTGGTAATTTCTTTATACAGCATGAAGACAGGCGTCAGTGGATTGGTAAATGGTGGCCTGACTGGCCGGATTGTTTTTTAATTCATACATCACAGCATCGGCTTTAGGTACAAAATCCTCAGCGGCCGGGACCTTTCATCTGTTGTGTGCGACAGAATGGCGCAGAATTCATCGCCACTGATACATGCGGGCGTATCACATTCTCACCATTTCTTCTTGCAACGCTTTCGTGGCTTTCGTATTTTCTTTTCGAGTTACCGTTCGGGGAGGCTTCTGATAGCCGAACCACGGTGCTCTGAAAAAGTCAGAGCATCCGTGCAGGCCATGAATGGCCTGCCAAAATCATGCCGTAAGTGTTTGATTTTGTGATCAAATAAAAACCACACTTTTGCTTTGCGTACTAAAAACTACAAGGACGTAGTTTGTTAGACCTTCCTTAATTGTTATGTCGCCGCATTCATTTCCAGCAGGGAACGCACTTCATCGGCAAACGATGCAAGATCAATAGGTTTTTCCAGATAGGCATCAAAACCTGCCGCCAGCAAACGCTCTGCATCTCCTTTCATAGCGGATGCCGTAAGTACAGCCACCGGGATATGGCCCGTGGACGCATCTGCTTTCAGCACCCGCATGGCCTCAACCCCGTTCATGCCGGGCATGCGCATATCCATCAGCACCAAATCCGGTTGCATGGCACACGCCTTTTTCACACCATTTTCACCGGATATTGCCGTGTCAACCTCGAATCCATCCAGTTCCAGCACATCCCTGATCAGCTCCAGATTCAGTTCATTGTCATCGACGATAAGGATACGTGCCATATTACGTCTTACCCGCTAAAATCGTTTGGCTGCGTCCAGCATGGACAGCATCATCAAGATGTTGCGTAAGCTGCTCGCTCAGGGTTCGCGCCTCTTCAGCATCCTCTCCGAAGTGAACCACGCCAAAGGATGCAGTCAGATTACCAAACGGCTCTCCTGGTAACGGGAATCGTGTGTGGCTAATGCGAATGCGTAGTTTTTCCGCCACACGCACCGCGCCGGCTGGCGAAATGCCGGGGAGCATCAGAGCAAAACGCGCCGTACCTACACGGGCACAAATATCACCGTTACGGGTCGTGCCTTTAACTATTTCAATCATCTCCTTCATGGCCGCAATACCCCATCGTTCGCCATGTTGGTGAATGTAGGCATCGTATCCATCAATCTGCCACCCAACCAGAGAGAACCGCTGCGAGTAGCGCTTGGAATTCGCTGTTTCCTGTTCAAGCCGTCTATGAAAATAACGCTGGTTGAAGCAGTTGAGCTGTGCGTCCACAAGATGCGCCTGTACGGGATAGAGCAGTTCCAGTTTTTGCAACTGCCGTAGAATCTCCGCGCGTCCCGCTACTCCCTTGATGAGTACGCGCTCCACTTCGCGTCCGAGGCGTAAGGATTCCTCACGCGACAAGTCCTTGGCTGTATAAATAACGATAGGGATATCGGTCGCGTCCGGAGACTGGCGCAAACGGCGCAGCACATCAAAACCGGTAATGCCCGCCATCATTAAATCCAGAATAATCAAATCCGGTTCGTGTTCAATAGCCATCCGGACGCCATCATCGCCATTGGTGGCGAGTAAAATATGGTAACCTTCCGTAACCAGAGACTCCTTCAGGAATTCACGCACCGAGGCATCATCATCCACCACCAGCACGGTTGGCGCTGATGGCCGGACGGGCGTATGGCGGCCATAGCGTGAAATCATATCCAGCAAATCCTGCTGTGGCATACTCTTCTCCATCATATCCACCGTGCCAATGGAAAACTCGGGAGCGGATGCCGTCCCTCCCACCAGAACCACGGGGAGATTGCGAGTGCTTGCATGTATTCTCAGTGATTGCAAATGCTGATACGCCTGACCGTCCTCAGCGGAAATTCCCAGCATAATCAGGAATGGAACATCATGCTGCGCCGCGACCACGGCATGGGTGATATCAGAGCATATAACCTGGTAGTATTCCCGCTCCATCATCTCCTTGAGGCTGGCGGCGCGCGCACGATCCTCATCCACAATCAGGATCCGGGGCCGCGGTCCTTCATCCGGCATGGCCTCCCGGTTCTCATCCACTACTGCCGCCGCTTCAACTGTTTCCGGCTGCCCCGGCTGCCGAAGAGCCTTGCTGGCATCTGTATCCGCCATTCGAGCGGGAATGCTCACAGTGAATACGGCGCCTTTGTCCTCCTCACTGTCAAGACGGATGTCGCCACCCAGCATGTGAACCTGCTTACGAGTCAGTGCCAGCCCCAGACCCGTGCCGCCGCGTTCACGGTCCAGACCGCCTTTGGCCTGCACGAAGGGTTCAAAGATGCGTTCCTGGTCTCCGGATGCAATGCCAATACCGTCATCCGCCACCGAGAAAGTAATCAGCGTGGCATCATCGGCCCGTTTGACGCCAATGTGAATATCCACATGCCCACCACCGGGTGTAAACTTGATGGCGTTGCCGATAAGATTGATGAGAATGTGTTGTACTTTACCGGCATCCACCACTACTTCCTGATCCGCGCCTTCATCCTTGTGCAGCTTCAGTTGCAGAGACTTCTCCACGGCCAGCGGTATCAGTTCATTCACCACCTGATCGGCGATCAGGCCGGGTATGCATGCCGATTCATCAATCAACATCATGCCCGCTTCGATCTTGCTGATGTCCAGCAGATCGTTGATGATGTTCAGCAGGCGCTTGCCACTGGTATGGACATGCTCCACATAGCGCAGCTGTTTTTCAGAGAGTTCGCCGATGCGCGGGTTGGTCAGCAACTCGGAAAACCCGATGATGGCATTAAGCGGCGTACGCAATTCATGGCTGGTGTTGGCCATGAACTGATTCTTGGCTTCATTGGCGTTTGCCAGTTCTTCATTCATCAGTTCCAGTTCCACCTCACGGCTGCGCAGACGATTATTGCTGTGCGTCAGGGCCGTGGTGCGCTCTTCAACACGCTGTTCAAGTTCCGCATTGGCTGCACGCAACGATTCCATGTGCCGCGCATTGGATAGCGCTACAGCACTCGCTGCCGCCAACGTTCGTATTGTAACCTCGTCTTCCCCGGTGAATGGCTGCCCGCCCGGTTTGTCGGCAAGATAAATTACGCCCATGATTTCATCGCCAAACATAATCGGCGCGCCCAGAAAGCCGGACATCTTCGGGTGGTCCGGGGGGAAACCTACGCTGGCCGGATGCGAGGCAATATCGTCCGTACGCACGACACGATGCTCGTCCCACAACAACCCCAGCAATCCCTTGCCCTCCGGTGGGTAGGTAATGATTTTTTCTTCTTCCTCGCTCATACCGATAGAGATAAAATATTTGTTTCCCTCCGTATCCTTATAGCTCATCATGCAATGACGCGCGCCTATGATTTCCTTCGCCAACTCGCCCACTTGATGCAACACTTTGTCGCTGTCCAATTCCTGCGACAGGGTGGATATGGCGCGGGCCAAACCTTCCTGCTGCTGGCGTAGCTGCTGTTCCCTGTTGATTCGATCGACCAGATGGGCTACCAGCATATTGAATTTGGATGCAACCATCCCAAATTCATCCGTCCGCTGCATGGACAGGCGATGAGTCAAATCTCCCTGACAAACCTGTTCCGTTGCCGCGTTCAGTTGTTTCAATGGTTTTAACACCAACTGGCGCGTACCCATCCCTGCTCCAACCATCAGCAAGAAGGCGACTGCGGTAAAGATGATGGCCATATTCTTTTCGATGGCGACCATTCCAGCGTTGGTTTGTTGCGTAGAAATCTGCACAGCCAGCACGCCCCGAACAGTGTTTCTTGTGTATCCGTGGCATTTCATACAGCCACTTTCCAAATGAATCGGATACATCAGGGTTAAATGACCGTCGTTTCTGATGCTGGCCTTTGCCACTTGTTCCCGGGCTACCGACATCAACGGTGTCTGTATGGTTGCTGGCGCATGAACCGGTGGCCCGTTACCCTGACGATGAAAGCGCTCCTCACCGAGAAATGCATTTACCCGATGAATGGTGTCAGTATCCCGGAAGGCTTCCTTCCCGTCTACGCGATACACTCTGGCCGATTCAATATTTGGCAGGCGGTTGATGCGGTTTAGCCAGTCGTGGGCGATAGATCCCTGTCCGGCCAGCATGATGCTATCCAAGCTAACCTCCAACGACTGCGCCATAGCCTCGGCCTGCCGGATTTCCTCCTTCTCGATGAAAGCACTACTTCTGGCTTCCAGCCAGATGTAGCCCACTACAAGCATAAGCGCCAGAAACAGACCCAGCATAAGCGCCAGGCGTGCTCCAATACTCCTACGCAGTAAAACCATGCGCTGCCACCCCTGCATCATTCCGGGCCAGCAGCCCGGGCAAATCCCGACTGATCCATCTCAGCAACTCCAACCTGCTGATAGCCCCGGGATGAAGGTTGCAGGCCACCGTATCCACATACCACTCCTGTAAGATATGCCGCGCCGAGGCTGGCTGCCGTCAAAACTTCATATTCAGGTGCCAATGCCGCTTCGTAGAACTCCAGCAGCATTTCATCATCCTCCACCATCAGGATACCCGGGGAATCAGTCTGCATGAATAGTTTTTTTCCCGGAAGGCTGTTGGCCAATAACAAGGCGGGTTGCTGTTTGCAGCAGTTCCTGAACGCCAACAGGTTTGAACAAGATGGCATCCGGCGCTTCCTCTTTCAGCTTGCGCACCACCAGTGCATTATCCCGTGCACCCGTCAGCACCAGAATACTCATATTTTCCTGTAGTCCGGATTGCTCTTTCAGACGTTGAAGCATTTCCAGGCCATTGATTTCAGGCAGCATGATATCCAACACGAGCAGCCGCGGACGTATAAGGCCAACCTTGACCAGCCCCGTATAACCATCATACGCATCGTCCACGGTGTTTGGAAATGGCGCCATTTCCATTGCCTCACGGACAAACAGATGTATATCTGGATCATCATCTACCACCAGAACGCGGTGCTTTCCCTGCGATTCCAACAGGGTGTCCGGCGCTTGAATGCGATACGTGTTCAGAAACCGGAGGAATGCGTCTCTGGTAATACGCCAGTGCCCACCGGGGGTTTGTATCGCATCGATCTCTTTTGCCTTGATCCAGCGCTTGATGGTGTTGACTCGAACACCACAGATATCGGCAGCTTCGCCAGTTGTTAGATATTTCATATCCCCCCCATAAAAAGCTGTACATGTAAACCTTTCAGTACCTCTCTCATATTTCAACCTTTTTTATTATATGTATATAATTGACATTTAGGATACTACAGACTCGGATTGGTGTTAGCGGGCCCTAGTTATTCGACGATGCGGCAGAAATGAACAAACCCCGGATATTCAAACAACAGCGCTCAACTTTTCTTCACGATGAATAGCCTTTTGCTTCTTCAAAAGCTGCTCAATTAGCTGTGATAATTCAGGCATTTGAACCGGCTTTGATACGATAGCGGTGTTTTCTTTCTCGCCAGCTTGCAATTGCACGTTGCCCTGATCGTAACCGGTCATAAAAATGGTTGGCATTGCACTGTTGATGCAACGGATTTTTCGGAACATTTCCATACCGCTCATCTCTGGCATTACCACATCGGTGATGATCGCATCAAAAGCATGTTGGTTCTGTTGGAAGCAGGTAAGCCCTTTAGCGCCATCACGGGCTGTGATCACTTGATAACCGAATTCTTCAAGCACCTCTTGCATGGCATGGAGGACGAGCGGTTCATCATCGACGAGTAGTAGCCTTCCATGGCTTGCACCGGGCATAACCGGTTGAGTGGCGCCGGTTTTTGTTTCAGCCGCTTCAGTAATCGGCAGATATACCCGGAATGTCGTGCCGCTGCCGGGTTTGCTATCCACTTCAATCACCCCACGGTGTGAGGCGATGCTGCCAAAAGCGGTGGAGAGGCCCAACCCGGTGCCTTTACCCACCTCTTTGGTGGTGTAGAAAGGGTCAAAAATTCTCTGCATGGTTTCGCCATCCATGCCGATGCCGGAATCGGAGACTTGCAGGCAAGCATATTCGCCAACAGCAAGCTCAGGGTGTCGGTTGAAGAACCCGGTGCCGGGTACGCGGGCGTCCAGACTGACCAGGATGCTCTTTTTTGTGCAACCCTCCATAGCATCACGGGCATTGCTCATCAGATTCATCAGCACCTGCTGAATCTGATTGGCATCGCAAAACACTACTACGCCTGATGCGGGGACATTCAGGGAGAGATTGATATCTTCCGGAATGCCCAGTTTTGCGGTATTGAATCCTTCCCTGATCAGCAAAGCCAGCGACGTGTTTTGTTTGGTGCTGAAAAAATCTTTATGGGCAAAAGTCAGTAGCTGCTTGATCATATCACTAGCCTGAGCTGATATCGCTTCGATTGATTCAAGGTAAGCGAGGACTTTTTCCGGTTGCTCGCGGAGGCGTATTTTTGCTATATAGGCTTTACCGATAATGCCTGCCAGCAGATTGTTAAAGTTGTGCGCTATGCCGCCAACCAGCGCACCGACAGTCTCCATTTTCTGGGCATGGCGAAGCTGATTCTCCATCTCCCGGTGTTTGGTTGTATCGCGCATCATGCCGATAAACAGCTGCTGGTTATCTACGAACATGGCATTGATGGAGAGCTGCATAGGGAATTCATTGCCATTTTTTCTGAGTCCGTGTACATCTATTGATTTGTCGATCACCCGTCTTTCACCTGTTTCGCAGTGACGTTGCAGCTCGGTCAGATAGTGCTCACGGTATTGCTCAGGTATCAGCATGGTGATGTTCTGCCCAACGACTTTGTTGGCCTTATAGCCAAAAATATGCTCCGAGGCCGGGTTGAATGATTTGATCGTGCCCTCAGGATCAATGGTGATAATGCCATCAGCAGCATGGTCGACTACCGCACTCATAAATGAGTTGATGCGTATCAACTCTCCGGCAATAGTATCGAACGATTCGACGATATAGCCCAGTTCATCGTTGGCTGGAAGAAAGGGTTTATCCATATCGCCGTTGCGCATGTTTTCGGCCACTCCGTCCAACGCCTGAATGGTGTTCATGACCGATCGATAAAAGGAGGCAAAGAAAAGCAGCAGCACAATCGCCAGCAACATAGCTGCCAGCTTGATATTGTTTTGCTTCATAATGTGATTATTAATGCGTTGTTGCATCTGTTGCTCAATAAATTCCAACGAAGCGTTGTACAGTCGATAACCCTGATCAATGGTTGCGGTGCCTTGTTTGAAATAGGCTCCGGCAGACAGGGCAAAGCTGTTGTCAGCTATGAACAGGCGCTCTACCGTAGCAATAAATTTGTGAGTTGCATCTGTCATATTGCTGAACATGTCCGCCAGATATTTCGTGCGTTGCATCGCCGAGACCTGCGTGAACAACTGCTTCATCTCTTGCAAAGACTGGCCAGTCTGGTTGACTACGGAGCCAAGCATCAGTTGCTCATTCCTGGAGATCGTGTTGCTGTTGATCAATCCCATGCCATGACCCCGCAACTGCCCAATTTGCTCCAGCAAATTGGGCATCACTTGCAGTTGTGCCACCAGCAGGCTATGCAGCAGCGGGTTTTCATCGAAAGTGAGACCGTTCTTATCGCCCTCATCACGCAAATGTCTGGCGAGCACGGCAATGATCCCTGTGTGCAGCCGCCATTGCAGCGATCGATCCAGAGAATTTTCTTTGATAGAATTCCAGTCGGAAATGATTTTCGCCCATCTCTGCAGTTGTTCCCTGTGGGAGTTTTCGCTCAGCAGCCGATCAATTTGTGCGGTTTTTTTAGGCAGTTCCTGGCGGAACAGAGAGGGATCGGAGAGGTGGGCATTGACCATGCCGCGATGCTCGGGGATGGCTTTGAGCAACTCCCCATTCAGCTTGATGTGCCTGATACCGGCGATTTTCAGACGGAGGCTGGCGACATCCTGTTTTGCAAGCCTGATTTCATCCCACATCAACAGCGCCATCGGCACAATTATGATGATGCTGATCAGGGCAAACTTTTGCGGGTATTTGAGTGTGTACATTAATTCAATACCGGAGTGCAGTAGCAGATTTACCCCACTCTTGCGGTAGCGCTGCTGAAATATGCTTATCAGGGCGGTTGCCAGCAGCAGCAGTGAGATGGCTGTCAACAGGGAAATGGAGGTAAAATGTGCAGAAACAGGCGTCGTCAGCAGCAGGTTTGCGCCGATGCCCATCAGGCCAACGATCCCTGCCAACAAAATCAGCGCATGGGTGGTGGAGACAAAGCGGTTCGATTTGTTGTGACGCACAGACAGCAGCGCCAGCGCCATGCCGATGAGCAGAAGTCCTGCCGCAGTAAGCGGTGACATACGCCCCGGATACGGACTGGTAAGACCGTAGCCGCGTGAATCAAACAGTAGATTATCAACACCGAAACGCAGGCCGAAAATATCCTGAGAGAGTGATAAAGTAGCAACCAGACTGACCAATACGCCAATGCCGAGCCGGATCGAAGCAGATGTTTGCACGCCTCTATCCGTCACGCTGCAGGCCAGTGCTACCAGCATAAAACAGAGGGCTGTGTTGAAGGTCATGCTGGCGATACCCGGCAGATATGCGGCCAGCACGGCGTGATCCGTCCACCAGCCGAGCAGGGCAGTGCCACTGATTATTACAGCACTTATGGCAGCGATCTGTTTCAGGTTATTTAGCAAAGAACGTCCTTCCCTTTTTAACCCAAGATCCAACAAATCCTCCTACGCAGTAAAACCATGCACCGCCTTCCCGGCATCATTCCGGGCCAGCAATTGACCAAAGGCTTGATGCAATCCCTCTGCCATAATCGGTTTGCCTACAACCAGTACGTCAAAACCGTCTAACTTCGGCTCAGGTTCACCAGAGATAACAGCGGTGTGGGCCAGTAGCCCAGGCAGGTTCCCACTGATCCATTTCAACAATTCCAACCCGCTGATACCCCCGAGATGAAGGTCGCAGGCGACCGCGTCTACGTGCCGCCCCTGTAAGATATGCAGCGCCACCCCGAGGTTCGTTGCCGTAAGAACTTCATATTCAGGCGCCAATGCCGCTTCGTAGAATTCCAGCAGCATTTCATCATCCTCCACCATCAGGATGCTTGGAGCATCAGTCAGCATGAATGAATTCCCTTGCCTTGATCCAGCGCTTGATGGTGTTGACTCGAACACCACAGATATCAGCAGCTTCGCCAGTTGTTAGATATTTCATATACAAACCCCTAAGATTAATACGCAAAATACTTTCAGTCGTTATCTTATATTTCAACCTTTTTTATCTTATGTATATAATTGATGCTTCGGACACTACAGACTCCTGGTAAGGATGCCTGACTGGTGATCTTCTTGCACAGCATGAAGACAGGCGTCCGTGGATTGGTAAATGGTGATCTGACTGCCCGGATTATTTTTTGATTCATACATTGCAGCATCGGCTTTGGGCACAAAATCCTCGGCAGCCAGGACAGTATCCGGCCCTGTTTGGGCAATACCAATACTCAGGCTGTAGGCGCCATCATGCGTTCGCTTAAATTCCGCAATGATCCGCTCGCAGAATGGCAGGGACTTTTCAGCGGTTGTGTGCGGCAGGATGACACAGAATTCATCGCCACCGATACGTGCGGGCGTATCTCCTTCCCGGCAAACGGCATTTAATATCCTGCCAACACTGGTTAGAACCTCATCCCCTCGCTGATGTCCCTCACTGTCATTGATTTTCTTAAAGTGATCCACATCGAGATAGACCAGTGAGAGTGGAAGGTTTTGCCTTTGGGCATTGGCCAGGTCTTTGCGTATCTGTTCTTCGAAGGAGCGGCGGTTATGGACGTCAGTCAGTACATCGCGGCGCATGATATTATTGATTTCCTGTGTCCGCTGGGCTACTTTCTCCTCAAGTATACGGGCATAACGGTTAGCTTTTTCTTTGGCGATAGTGATCTGATTAACCAGGCTTTGCTGATACGTGTCATAAACAAAACCTGCGTCGAAAACAAACAACTTTTCTAATGCACGGACGGTGTCAGTCGCGCGATCGGTATCCTTGACGTGATGGCGGATAACCTTCTCCAACAGGTTCTGAAGCAGTAATACACTGGCGGAATAATACTTCAGTTCCAGACCAATGCGCTGGTGCACCATGCCGATGCGCAGCCGGGAATTGACATAATTCATCCCGTAAAAACCGTCAAACAGCTCGTAAATATATTGCCGCATGGAACGATGCAATCGTTCCAGGGTATCAGCATTGCCGATGATGCGATCCATATCGTCATTTTCCACCAACCGGGTGTAAAACTGAGCGACAATATCATCGATTTCTACCCGAATAAAATTGCCACATTCCTTCAGCAATTCGGCATCATGTTTCATGAAGTCAACCATGTCCTTGCGAATCTGAATTTCCAGCTCATGAATTCGCATTTGCGTCATGAAATTTTGATCCGTAGTTTTCATCGCTGCTCCCGTAAAGAAGGTACCTTCCAGTCAAAGGTTATCTAAACCAAGATATAAGTTTAATTACTATCGCAATATAGGTGTTAGACTTAAATCAAATCATGAAAGTTTCCTTAGCCAGTGTTCCATCCGGAGGTGGTGGAATCATCTCACCTTTGGGTGAAAGGAAAGTTGCCGCTATTCCCTGAAAGGGCGAGGCTCCATCATGGCTGGATGGAAAAGGTGTGATGTTGTTGTCTGGAGAACAATCAGGACACAAAATTTACCTTATGTGACGCGCTGAGAGAATCCCTCGACTTGTAGTCAAAGGATGTTCCAACTAAAGATTGACCTGATCAGCATGACTAGGCAACATTCTCATTATATTATAGGAATACACTCTATTTTAAATGGTTAGAAATATTGAAATATGGTCAGAATTAAAGCTACTATTCATCATTGTATCTTGTGGATTGGCAACCCTGCTGCTGTTTCAATGGCTGGACATTCAATCAGCCACTTCACCATGGGTAACGGCCATTACTGATCCATTCCTGCTCGCCCTGCTGGCAGCCTACCCTGTTTACCGCTTTATCATCCGCCCTTTGGCATCGACAGCGACGGACGCTCAATCGGGGCTCAGAAAAATGGCACGGGCAGTTGATGCTTCCGCCACGGGAATTATGATAACAAACGCTTCCGGCATCATCGAATATTCGAACCCGGCCTTCACAAACATCACCGGCTATACGGCGGATGAACTGGCAGGGCATACACCCGCCATCCTGAAGAGTGGCGAGCAGGATGAAGTATTTTATCAGCATTTCTGGCAAACGATCAGCAGTGGAACCCCATGGTCAGGAAAGATCGTGGACAAAGCGAAAGACGGGCACACCTATCCCGTGCGCATGACTGTTTCGCCGATCACCAACGATGAGGGCAAAATATCGCATTATGTGGCTATGCACGAGGATGTCAGCGAGCAGGAAACACTGTATAAGCAATTGATGCAGGCTCAGAAAATGGAGGCGATGGGAACGCTGGTGGCCGGGATTGCACATGATTTCAACAATGCGTTCGCCGGCATCATGGGCAATTGCTACCTAGCCGAAGTCAAGGCGGGCGACCCGCATCAGGTAAGTGAAAAACTGGATCGAATCCGGAAGCAAAGCCAGCAGGCCGCCGGTCTGATCAGGCGGCTTCTCATTTTCGCCCGCCATGAGGCGATACAGATGCAACCGCTGCCTCTGGCCTCACTCATCAGGAAGAGCCTGAAGCTACAGCGCGCATCGGTTCCGGAAAACGTAGAATTAAAAATAGACATCGCCAATGTTCCGATGAGGGTTCAGGGAGATTCCACTCAACTCCAGCATGTATTGCTGAATCTAATCGGCAATGCTGTCCATGCCCTACAGGGGCGTCCGGATCCCTTTATTCGCGTGAGGCTGGCGGATATGGAACGTTCCGACCTGCCGCCTGCTTTTCGATCGAAGAGCAAGGCGGTACGTTTTGCCCATCTGTTCGTGGAAGACAATGGCAGTGGTATCGCGAAAGAGCACAGGGACAAACTGTTTGAACCTTTTTTCACGACCAAGGAACGGGGAAAGGGTACAGGACTGGGATTGGCGATGGCATATGGCGCGGTCCATGCACATGATGGCTTTATAGAGGTTGAGAGCGAGGAGGGAGCTGGAACTATTTTTCATGTCTATCTGCCACTGCTGGAGGATCAGGGGAGTATGAAACATGGCATGAGAAAAGACGAAGAGATTCCGCGGGGACAGGGCGAGACCATTCTGCTGGCTGATGATAATCCGCATGTACTGGAATCTACGCATGAGATGCTCAAGAGCATGGGTTACCATGTTATTACGGCATGCAATGGCGAAGATGCGATCCGATGGCTCGAAAACAATCAAAACAAAGCGGATATCCTGTTGTTGGACGTAGGGATGCCGCACAAGAGCGGTGTTGAGGTGGCCGTGCAGGCCCGAAGCATGCGCCCGGATATTCCCGTGATACTTGTCACGGGCCATGATGGGGAAGATACGTTGGGCAAAGTCTCCGATTTTGAACGATGCGTGGTTCTGTCAAAGCCGTATACCCCGGAGCAGATCGGTGTTTATCTCAGACGGCTGATTGGATCACAGATTACAGATACCGATCAAAGTCCTACTGATTTCAAATCGAAGTCTCCATTTAATCGAGTAACTGAGACCGGCCATGAATGATTATCTACCGAACCGGAATCGCTAAAAATTCAATGTATTCAATGGCTATGACACTGCTGTCCGGTTAAGGAATTAACAGTAAGAAAGTAGGCCTGAATTCCCAACGTTTATGTTATATTTGATGTGATTGAGACAGCAAATAT
>CAZEMN010000034.1:0-15413 GCA_964513335.1 uncultured Zetaproteobacteria bacterium
AAAGCTTCCCAATTACCTCTGCTTGCGTGGACTCATGAAAAATCCGGGCTAGACCGGCATCGTGCCGAGATTGAAAAGCTACTCCGCATGGGTGCATCACTGGAGGACATCCGCCTGTGGCTGCGGCGCTACAAGCGCATTCGTATTACGCGCCGCGCCATTCTTTACCGCCTGCGGCGCTGGGAAGAGGGGAGGGCCTGACTTCTCATGAGGCAGCGAAACTTCTCTATTTTTCACTTTTATACTGACCGCACACTGACCGAAAGACAAAAACAAAGGATTTAACCATTTGGCTAAATCCTTTGTTTTTGTTGATATATATAGCTTTTTATGGCGCGCCCGGAGGGATTCGAACCCCCGGCCCTCAGGTTCGAAGCCTGATGCTCTATCCAGCTGAGCTACGGGCGCGGATAATGCTTAGATAATGCCGCTGATAGCCGCCTTGCAAATATCAATCATCGGACCGGGGAATAGCCCCAGTGCGACGACAGCAATGGCCGTCACCACGACTGTTGCCTGCATTAAACGGCTTTCCGTAAAATCAAACGCCACCCGTTCCTCATCGAAGTAGATATATTTGATTACGCGGATGTAATAGAACGCGCCCACAGCGGAGAACAGGAGCGCAGTCAAAGCCAGATACAAATGCCCGGCCTCCACTACGGCGATAAACACCACATATTTGGCCCAGAACCCACCGAGAAACGGAATCCCGGCCAGCGAGAACAGGAACAGGCCCATCGCCAAAGCATATCCGGGACGCACCCTCGAAAGTCCCGCGAAATCATCCAGCAACTCACCCTGAATGCCCTCGCGCCGCATCAGAATGATGATGGCAAACGCACCCATGTTCATGAACAGATAGACGGTGAGATACACCAGCACGCCCGCATAGCCATCCGCGTTGGCGGCAATCAGGCCGAGCATGGCGAAACCGATATGGCCGATGGTCGAATAAGCCAGCATGCGCTTGATATTACGCTGGGCAATCGCCGCCAGATTGCCCACGGCCATGGTCAGTACGGCCAGCCACGTCAAAATTGTAGTGTAATCGACTTGTAATGCGGGCAACACATCCGCCAAAACACGAATGAAGATCACCAGACCGGCCACCTTCGGGCCGATGGACATGAAAGCGGTTATGGGCGTGGGCGCTCCTTCGTAGGCGTCCGGTGTCCACATGTGGAAGGGCGCAATCGAAACCTTGAAACACATGCCTGCAAGCAGAAAGACCAGCCCCAGCATCAGCGCCATATGTGCACCCGCACCTGCATGGGCTATACCGATGCCCGCTTTGGCAAAGTCGAATGTGCCTGTAATGCCATAGATGAAGCTGATGCCGTAGAGCAGAAAACCAGAGGCGAGCGAGCCTAGAATAAAGTATTTCAATGCTGCCTCGGAAGATCGTAACACGTCGCGCTGGTATCCCACCAACACATAGGTGCATAGCGCCATCAACTCCAGCCCCAGATACAGGGTGACGAAATTTGGTGCGGAGGCCATCAGCATCATACCCAGCGTGCCAAACAACATCAGGGAATAATATTCACCGGTATTGGGCTCATCTTTCATGTAATCCAGACTCAGAACGACACCGAAGAAGGTACCAGCATAAATCAGCAACTTGGCATAGCTGGCAAAAGGATCAAGGACAAAGAATCCGTAAAAAGCGCTCACCGAATCCGGACTGGCCAGTTTAAGCGTCAATGCCGCCGCGACTGCACAGGTAGCCATCGCCGCATAAGCGCTCCATTGCTTACGCTCTTTCGGCAAAAACAGATCCCACAGCAGAATCGCCATGGCCATGACAGCGACGAACATCTCCGGAATCAGCGGTGTAACGTCAGGAAGCGGGAATGTCACTTGTGTCATCGCATCAGCCTCAGTGAATCACAATTTGCTGTATATTTTGAGCTTGTGCCAACGCATGCGCGGCGGGCAATTTGCTCGTGGTCGCCTGCACAATCAGATGCGAGACCGAGGAATGCAGAACATCCAGCACGGGAATGGGATACAGCCCAAGCCATAACACCAGCACCATCAAGGGTGCAAAAAAGGCCAGTTCGCGCACATTCATATCCGGCATGGCCTTGACTTCATCCTTGACCAGATCACCCATGATGACGCGCTTGTACATCCACAGGGTATAGCAGGCAGAAAGCACCACGCTGCTTGCGGCCAGCACCGCCACCCACTTGGTGGAAATCAAAAATTCATACAACTGATCGGCGGAGAAGGTGCCGATCAGTACCATGATTTCAGCAATAAATGCCGAAGACCCCGGTAACGCCACATTGGCCATACAAAACACCAGGGTCACCACCGCAAATACCGGCATCACATTGGCCACGCCACCATAGGCCGAGATCTCACGCGTGTGCATGCGGTCATAGAGTACGCCCACGCACAGAAACAGGGCAGCAGCGATAAAACCATGACTGATCATGCCGAAGATCGCGCCCTCTATCGACTGCTGCGTAAACATGAATGTTCCCAACGTGACAAAGCCCATATGCGCGATGGATGAATAGGCTATCAGCCGCTTCATATCCTGCTGCATCATGGCCACCAACGAGATGTAAATCACCGCAATCAGGCTAAGTACGACCATTAATGGCACAAAATACTGTGAGGCGTCCGGACAGATCGGCAGTGAAAACCTCAGGAACCCATACGCTCCCATCTTCAACAGGATACCTGCCAAAATCACCGAGCCGGCCGTCGGTGCCTCGGTATGCGCATCCGGTAACCATGTATGCACCGGCCACATTGGCACCTTGACAGCAAAAGCGATAAAAAAGGCAATCCATATCCATATTTGCCATGTAAAATCAAAGGGATAATCCATCAGTGCCTGAATATCAAAGGTATGCCCCGCCTTGAAATACATGGCGAGAAGCGCAAGCAGCATCAGCACGGAACCGGCCAGCGTATACAGGAAAAATTTGATCGTGGCATAAACGCGGTTGGCACCGCCCCACACCCCGATAATCAGGAACATCGGAATCAGCATCGCTTCCCAGAAGAAGTAGAACAGCATCCCGTCCAGTGCCGCAAACACGCCGATGAGCGTGGTTTCCAGCACCAGGAATGCAATCATGTATTCCTTGATTCGCGTCTTAATGCATTCCCACGCGGAAACGATGCACACCACCGTCAGCAGGCTGGTCAGCAGAATAAATGGCATGGATATGCCATCCACACCCAAATGGTAATTGACGTTAAATGCAGAAATCCATGGATGAAACTCCTCGAACTGCATGTGTGCCGTTGAATTATCAAAATACTTCCACAACGGCAACGTAAGCAGAAACGTCGCTACGGATACCGCCAACGCCGTCCAGCGCACTGCCATCTCTCCACGCACAAACAACCAGATAAAGACAGCCCCCGCCATCGGTAGAAAGATGCTCCATGTCAAAATCGGAAAAGACATCACGTTATTGAGTTCCATGCGCGCCTTTCCCCCTATCTCTTCAGTACCAGATAGGTCAGCAGTACAAACACACCAATCACCATGGCAAAGGCATAGTGGTAGACCATACCCGTCTGTGCAGTCCGCATGCGGTTCATGCCTGCAACCACACTGCCAACGATACCTCTATGGATCAGACCACGATCAATCATCGCCAGATCACCCTTTTTCCAAAGGAATGTCCCGAAATTCCGCGCAGGCATAATGAATATCTTCCAGTTCAGTTCATCAAACCACCATTTGTTCAACAAAAAGCGGTGGATACCGGAAAATGTTGCTGCCAGGCGTGCCGGATATACTGTTTCACGGAAATACATGAACCAGGCCGTTGCAATCCCCGCCAGCGCAAGCACAAAAGCGCCATATTCCAGCCACAGGAGGTGGCTATCGCTGGAATGTTCCAGCTCTTCCAGGCGCAACAGGGGATTATGTGCCTCCATCACGAAGATGCTGTTCCCGAAGAAGTTATTGGCCGTTTCCACACCGGAAATATCCAGAATATCTGCTCCCCACCATCCGGCCAGCGCCGCACCAACGGCTAGAATCATCAGCGGTATGGTAATCACCTTGGGCGATTCATGCAGATGCGCCCTGGTTTCCTCCGGCACCCGATCCGAATTGTGGAAGGTGAGGAAAAACATGCGGAAGGTGTAGAAGGCGGTCATGAACACGCCGGTTAATACCGACCAGTAGGCAAGCTCGCTGACCCAGCCCATCCCACGTACGGCAGTTGCTTCAATAATCAAATCCTTGGACCAGAAACCGGCAAAGGGAGGGATGCCGGACAGTGCCAACGCGCCAATCAGCATCGTGATATAGGTGGCCGGCATGTATTTGCGCAATTGCCCCATGCGGCGAATATCCTGATCGGCCATCACAGCATGAATCACGGAGCCCGCCCCCAGGAACAGCAGCGCCTTAAAATAGGCGTGCGTCATCAGATGGAAGATACCCACCGAATAGGCGGACACACCGCAGGCCACAAACATATAACCCAATTGGGAACAGGTGGAATAAGCGATCACTCGCTTAATGTCATTCTGCACCAGACCGATGGTGGCGCACAGCCATGCGGTGATGGCGCCAACCACGGTCACCATCGCCAGTGCTGTTTCGGAGAACTCGAACATGGGCGAAAGTCTCGCCACCATGAAGACGCCCGCCGTCACCATGGTGGCGGCATGAATCAGGGCGGAGATGGGCGTCGGGCCTTCCATAGAATCCGGCAACCAGACATGCAGCGGGACTTGGGCGCTCTTGCCCATAGCGCCTATAAACAGGGCGATGCAGATAAACGTGATGGCATCCACCTGCCAGCCCAGGAAATGTAACGTCGATCCTTGTGCCACAAAAGCAGGCACGGCATCAAACACCGCTTTGTATTCAACCGTTCCGAAGTAATACCACACAGCCAGAATGCCGATAGCAAAACCAAAATCACCCACACGGTTAACAATAAAAGCCTTCATGGCGGCCACGTTGGCATTCTCACGCTTGAACCAGAAGCCGATCAGCAGGTAGGAAAACAAGCCCACTGCCTCCCAGCCAAAAAATAAAGTAAAGAAGCTGTTCCCCATAACCAGCACCAACATGGAGAAAGTAAATGCGGAGATATAGGAAAAGAACCGGGTGTAACCGGGATCGCCGTGCATGTAGCCGATGGTATAAATATGCACACAGGCCGATACGATGGTCACGGTCATCATCATCATGACCGTTAACCGGTCAATCATCATCCCCACCGGAACAACAAAGCGGCCGGAAAGCATCCATGTCCAGAAATTACCGTAAAAGGATGCGCCATCCAGCACCTGCATAAACACATGCACGGATAGCAGGGCCGCGGCGATCACGCCGGCAACACAGATGATATGCGACAATTTTTCCTTCAACGCCCAACCGAACAGGCCGACAATCAACGCCGCTGCCAATGGAAGCGCGGGAATCGCTAGCAGTTCGGTCGTATTCAGCATGGTGTGCTCCACATATCCTCCCTAACCTTGCAAGGTGTTGATGTCTTCAACATCGATGGAGCGTCGGTTGCGATAAAACGCGACCAGAATGGCTAGCCCCACCGCGACTTCGCTGGCAGCCACGGTCAGCACGAAGAAGATAAACACCTGCCCGCCAATATCCTGAAGAAAATGGGAAAATGCGGCGAAATTGATATTCACGGCCAGAAGGATCAACTCAATGCACATCAGAATAACAATCACATTCTTACGATTTAGAAACAGGCCAACCACGCCGATGGAAAACAGGCAGGCGGCCACGGCCAGATAAGAGGATAAAGGTACCATTACATCTTCACCTTGCGCAGACGATCTGCGGGGTCCACATTTACTTGCCTGGAAATATTCTGGTATTTGGCATCTTTACGGACACGCAACGTCAGCACCACAGATCCAATCAAAGCCACCAGCAAAATAATGGCAGCCACCTCAAATCCCAGCAGGTATCTGGTATATAAAACTTTGCCAATCTCTACGGTATTGTTGACATGCTGCGCCGCATGACCGGGATCAGGCATGCCTTCCGGTGAAAATACACCGCTGGAACCCGCCGCAACAATTTCAATAAACAGAATCAAGGCAATCACACCGCCGATCGGCAAATAACGCAGGAAGCCTTCGCGCAGTCCCGCGAAATTTACCTCCAGCATCATCACCACGAACATAAACAGCACCATGACCGCGCCCACGTAGATCAAGATCAGAAGAATGCCGATGAATTCCGCATCGAGCAGGAAAAACAATCCCGCCGCATTAAAGAAACAGAAAATCAGGAACATTACGGAATGCACCGTATTGCGGGACATGACCACGCCGAGTGCGGCCATGACGGCCAGTCCGGCAAACATGTAAAAGAACCCGAGTTCCAGCATTTTTCCTCCGTTTTCTCTATTCTCAGACGCTAGCGATAACGTTCATCGGCAGCGATATTCGCCGCAATCTCGCTTTCATAACGCTCGCCCACTTTCAAAAGCATATCCTTCGTATAATAAAGTTCCGCACGTGTTTCCGTTGCAAATTCAAATACCTGCGTTTCCACGATCGCATCAACCGGGCATGCTTCCTGACACAAGCCGCAATAGATGCACTTGGTCATATCAATATCGTAACGCGTGGTACGACGCGTGCCGTCATCCCGCTCCTCGGATTCAATCGTAATCGCCAGTGCCGGACACACCACTTCGCACAGCTTGCAGGCAATGCACCGCTCCTCGCCGCTGGCATAACGGCGCAAGGCATGCAAGCCACGGAAACGCGGTGAAAGCGGTGTACGCTCCTCTGGATATTCCACCGTAATCTTCTTCTTGAACAGGTACTTTCCCGTGAGCATCAGGCCACGGACCAATTCCATGAGCAACCATGTTTTTACCGTACGCTTAATCATACTCATAATAACTGCTCAGATGCCCTGGATTTTGTTTCATGGCAAGGCGCGAGAAGCGCAAAACCGGAGCATATGTAATGATATGTGAGGATTTGAGCATCGCAGCAACGCCGCCATGGAGCAAAAGACAGGGTAAATAAGTGGTTATGGCTCATAATGCAGATCCCGGTCGCCAAAACCCGATAATATCGGACAGCACCGGCGTATAAATGGAAATACCAATCACTGCAATCCACGCCAGTGTTACGGGAAGGAACACCTTCCATCCCAGGCGCATCAACTGATCATAACGGTACCTCGGGAATGTCGCCCGGAACCAGATAAACATAAAAATAAGGAAGGCTGTCTTGCCCAGTAACCACACCGTGCCGGGAATCACATCCAGGAACGGGAAGGGCGCATGCCACCCTCCCAGGAACATGATGGACGTAATCAGACTAATCAGGATCATGGCGCCGTACTCCGCCAATGAAAAGGTGGCAAACCACATACCTGAATACTCGACGAAGAAACCTGCCACAATCTCGGATTCACCTTCCGTCAGATCAAACGGGGAGCGGTTGGTTTCCGCCACGCCGGAAATAAAATACACCAGAAACACGGGAAACAGGGGAATAAAATACCAGTGCCAGAAACCACCGGATTGGGCGCGCACAATCTCCGCCAGATTCAGGCTGCCCGCCAGCATCAGCACACATACAATGGCAAAGCCCATGGCAATCTCATACGACACCATCTGGCATGTGGCACGAATCGCCCCCAGAAATGCATACTTGGAATTGGATGCCCACCCCGCCATCAGAATTCCGTAAATACCCAGACTCGAAATTGCCATCACGTACAGCACGCCAATGTTCAGATTAGAAATCGCCATAACATGTGCCACTTTCCACAACCCGCCCAGCGTCGTCTCGCCAAAAGGCACTACGGCAAAAGCGACCAGCACGGGCAGCAGGGACATCACGGGGGCTGCCACAAATAAAAACTTGTTGGCCGTCGTCGGAATAATCGTTTCCTTCAGAAACAGCTTCAAACCATCCGCAATCGGCTGCAGCAATCCGGCCCAGCCGACCCGGTTGCAACCCTTGCGTATCTGCATCCAGCCGATAACACGCCGCTCGGCATAGGTGATATAAGCCACGGAAAGCGCCACCGGTATCGCAATAGCCAGCACCTCCAGTGCCCAAATGCCTGCGGTTATGGCCGTATCCAGCCAGCTCATGTATTCCCTCCATGTAATTCGACGAAACGTTCATTGGACAAATCACCAGCTACACCGCGTTTGGCAACAAACAACACGCCGGGAGACACATCGTCACGCGTACCGATCTCGAACTGCCGCTCACCCTGATCGGAGGATACGGTTAGCACACCCGGCTCCAGCCCAAGCTTCTTCAGGGTATCAGGATGCACCAACACGTCGTCCAGGGCGTGCAGTTCGCCGGCATGCGACAATAACGCGCTGGCTCGCACCCACATGCCTTCACGATACATGGAATAGCGACTGACCACATCCAGCTGACCAGCGGAAACATCCGGGTTGACAGGCAGGTACACTGCCTTGGCATTGCGCCGGGTTGCCATCATGAAACTGTCAACCTCATGCGCCTGCCATGCCTGACCAAGATCGGGAAGAAACCGCTTAACATGCTCACGCAGTTCTTCCAGGTTTACCGCGGGCACATCCTCGCCCATGGCCTGAATCAGGCGCATCATCACTTTCCATAAGGGCCGTTCCTGACCCAAACGGCTGATGGGATTGTCGGCCACGCGTACGCGGCCTTCCATATTGATAAAGGTTCCTTCGATCTCGGAATAGGCAGCAGCCGGCAACATCACATCCGCCCGTTCACTGATCTTCCCCGCTATCGCACCCACCTGCACCAACGGCACCTTATCAAGCGCCGCCTGTGCCTGTGCCGGGAACAACCCATCACCTACCGGATCGCTGCCAATCAACAGAAGCACATCCAGTTCCTTGTTTGCGGCGGCATCAAAGATTTCGCCCGCAGAAACCCGGATATCGCCGAACACTGCCGACAACGCCTGCGCGTTCATGCCCTCCGGCACCAGATTGCGGCCATCGGATTCTTTTTCAGCATGCCCGCAGCCGCGCATCAATAGATCCAGGCCATGAATCAACGCCGCAGCATCCGGATGGCAGCGGATCTCCTCACCTGCAACCAGCGAACAGGAATCGGCCATCAATGCATCGCCAAGAAGTTTCCCGGCTTCATGGCGATCATCAATTGCCGCCATCCATGCATCCATGCCCGCCGCACCCTTGCCCAGATCCGTAACCTGCTGCATGGCGCGGGCAATGACAGCCGGCCAGTCGCGTGGCCGGATCAATGCATCGTGCGTCGGCTCGGCATTGGTGCGGTAATTCATCGATCCAATACGCGTTACCGGTTTCCCATCCCTGAGGCGTTTACGCAACCGTTGCATCACCAAAGGCAGACGCTGACGTAAATCTGAACCAAGAATGACCACCTCATCCGCATCTTCAATCTGCTGCGTGGTCTGTGAAAAACCTTCCTCGAAGGCAAACGGACGCATATCGCGCCGGTGTAAATCAAAAGCCACTTTGGCATCCGGAAAGACTGCATCATGCAGCAGGCGAATTGCGGTAAACCCTTCCACGCTCCAGTCCGGCGAGAATAAAACCCCGACCCGTTTACCGGACAGCAGTTCCGTAGCACGAGCTACCGCCTCATCCCAACCGGATTCAATCATCTTGCCCTGTTCGCGCATCATCGGCGAAAGAATCCTGTTATCCGAACGGAAGGCGTCATAAACATAACGTCCGCGATCACATAACCAGGGCTCCGGGCTTTCCTTGATCGGCTGGATACGTATCACTTCGTTCCCACGCGATTCGATATGGATATCGCAACCGTTGGGGCATTGGGTGCAGGTGGATTTGTGCCGGGTCAACTCCCACGGACGGGCCACGTCGTGCGATGGCCCATCGAGCAATGCGCCCACCGGGCAGATATCAGGCAAATTGCCGGAAAGCTCGGAACTCAGGCATTCGTCCACAATCCCGGCAATAGTCATTCGATCACCACGACCCAGCACGCCCATGTCACCCGTTCCCGCAATTTCATCGGCAAAACGCACGCAACGGGTACAATGAATGCAACGGGTCATGCAAGTGGTGACAAAAGGACCGAGTTCGTAATTTGTCACAGCGCGTTTATTTTCAGCATAACGGCCTTTCGAAACACCATATTCCATGGAATAATCCTGTAATTTACATTGGCCACCCTGATCGCAAACCGGACAATCCAGCGGATGGTTGATGAGCAGATACTCCATGGTCATCTGGTGATCTTTATCCAGACTCTCGCTTTGTGTACAAACCTTCATCCCCTCTGCCACAGGCGTACAACAGGAAGCCGCCGGTTTTCTCCACCCTTCAATCTCCACCAGACACATGCGACAATTGGCCGCAACAGACAACTCGGGGTGATAACAGAAATATGGCACATCCGCGCCATGAGTCCGGCAAGCCTCCAAAATACTGGTGCCAGGTGGGACGCTCACTTCCACATCATTGATAAACAACGTCGTCATGCTGCCTTCTCCACAATGCCTGCCTGCACCACCTCGGGAAACAGTCTGATCACGGACAGCACCGGCCCCGCCGCGCCATCAGCCAGCGCGCAAATTGTCCGCCCTGCCATATGTTTAGCGGCATCCGTCAACACGTCCATATCACCGGGTTGCCCCTGACCGCTTTCAATCCGGCTTAACACACGCTCAATCCAGGCTGTGCCCTCGCGACAAGGCGTACATTGCCCACAAGACTCATGTGCGTAAAAGTGAGCCAGACGGCGGGCCACGGCTAACACATCCGCCGTTTCATCCATAATAATGATCGCGCCGGAACCCAGCATGGACCCCGCCTTGGCCAGATCATCAAAGGTCAGCGGGATATCATATTGATCCGCCGCCAGCCACGGCGAGGAGGAACCACCCGGAATAATGGCCTTGGGCACCGAACCATGCTGTAAGCCACCGCAATATTCTTCGATCAAAGTTTTCAGCGGCGTTCCCATCGGAACTTCGTAATTACCGGGCTTGTTCACATGGCCGGAAACGGAAAAAATCTTCATGCCGGTATTATTGGTCACGCCAATTTTTGCATGCCATTCTCCGCCATGTTCCAGAATCGCCGGAACGGTGGACAGGGTTTCAACATTGTTGACCACGGTCGGACTACGGTAAAAACCTTCCACGGCGGGAAAGGGTGGCTTGAACCGGGGCCGTCCCGGCCTGCCTTCCAACGATTCAATCAACGCGGTTTCTTCTCCACAAATGTAAGCGCCCGCGCCGCGATGGACGGTCAGGTTCATCGAAAAGTCCGTGCCAAGGATATGTTCACCCAGCAAATTTGCCGTATAAGCCTCACGAACCGCTTCATTCAGCACATTGGCCTCATGCAGAAATTCGCCCCGAATATAGATATATGCGTCATGAACATCGAGCGCAAAACCCGCCATAATCATGCCTTCGATCAACAAATGCGGATCAAACCGCATGATATCGCGATCCTTGAATGTTCCTGGCTCACCCTCATCCGCATTGCACAGAAGATAGGTTGGTTTGCCTGTATTGCGCGGCACAAACGACCATTTGAGTCCCGTCGGGAACCCCGCACCGCCGCGCCCGCGAATACCCGACGTTTTCACCTCATCAACAATCCTCGCGGAATCAAATTCTTTTAATACCGTTGGCAAAAATTTGTAAGCGCCATTTTTTTTCGCTACCTCAAGCCGCCGCTGATCGGGGATATGAATACGGTCAAAACAAATCGCCTTCACCTGTTTTGGATCGGAGGAAATCACGACGCGCCTCCTTCCGCCCGAGCCCGGGTAATCACTTCATCCATATGTGCGACATCCGCTCGCTCGTGGTATTCGTTGTTCACCTGTACCACCGGCGCGCCACCACAGGCGCCTGCACACTCCACCTCAGTGACGGTGAACATGCCATCCGGCGTGGTCTCACCTGCCCTGATGCCAAGCGAATCACACAAGTGTGCCACTAATTCATTGGCTCCATTGAGCATACACGAAGCATTTGTGCAGACTTCAAGCAGGTATTTGCCGCAGGGCTGCTCACGAAACATGGTGTAGAAGGTCACGACCTCGCGCACAGCCATCAACCGCAATCCAAGCACATCGGCCACCATTTGCTGTACTTCCATGGACAAGTAAGCAAAGTCTTCTTGCGCCATGTGTAATACCGGCAACAGCGCCGACTGCGGCGCTGGATAACGCGCCAACAGCGCCTTGATTTCGGCCAGCCGCGTATCAGAGAAACAGGGGTGTTCGGCGGCACTCATCGGTCAATGCTCCCGAAGACGACATCCTGCGTGCCAATAATGGTCACGACATCAGCAATCATGTGACCGCGGCACATAAAATCCAGTGCTTCCAGATGTGCATAATCAGGTGCCCTCACCTTAATGCGATAAGGCTTGTTGGAACCGTCGGAAACAATATAGACGCCCAGCTCACCCTTGGGCTGCTCCACCGCCGCATAGACTTCGCCGGCAGGCACATGGAACCCTTCCGAGAAATACTTGAAGTGATGGATCAATGCCTCCATGTCTTCCTTCATTTCGGCACGGGGGGGATTGGTAAGCTTGTAATCATGCACCTTCACCGGACCTGGATGAGCCGATAACCACGCAATACATTGTTTGACAATTTCATTGGACTGGCGCATCTCTTCAACACGCACCAGATAACGGTCGTAACAATCGCCTGTTTTACCCACCGGAATATCGAAATCCATCCTGTCATAGACCTCATATGGCTGGGTCTTGCGTAAATCCCAGGCCACGCCCGAACCCCTTAGCATCGGACCGGTAAAGCCCCAGGCCAAGGCCGATTCCTTATCAATGATGGAGATATCCACCGTACGTTGTTTCCAGATACGATTTTCGGTCAGCAGGGTTTCGTATTCATCCACATAACCCGGAAACCGCTCCGTGAATCCGGCGATTTTTTCAAGTAACCCTTCGGGAAGGTCCTGGCTCACACCACCCGGACGGAAATAAGCGGCATGCATGCGCGCCCCGGACACTGCCTCATAGTAATCGAAGATATCCTCACGCTCACGGAAGCAGTAGAGAAAAACGGTCATCGCGCCAATATCCAGTGCATGTGCGCCCAGCCACAGACAGTGGTTCAAAATACGTGTGAGTTCCGCGAACATCACACGGATGTATTGCGCCCGCTCCGGCGGCGTAATGCCAAGAAGCTTCTCCACAGCCAGCACGTAAGCATGTTCGTTGGCCATCATGGATACATAATCAAAACGGTCGAAGTAGGGCAGGTTTTGAAGGTAGGTCTTGTATTCGAACAGCTTCTCGGTGCCGCGATGCAGCAATCCGATGTGTGGGTCTGCTCGCTCAACCACCTCGCCGTCCAACTCCAGCACCAGCCGTAATACACCGTGGGCGCTTGGATGTTGCGGGCCGAAGTTAATCGTGTAGTTCTGAATCTCAGCCACGATCCACTCCCGGGAAGGTCCTGGGAATTAACACCCGGTTCTTCAACTTGTTCGGCTTATAGATGCAACGCCACTGCGTGTCATCAAAAAACAGTTCCACCCGCCCTGTTAATGGGAAATCCTTGCGCAAGGGATGGCCTTCAAAGCCGTAGTCCGTAAGCAGGCGGCGTAAATCCGGGTGATTCACAAACAGGATGCCGTACATATCAAAGGCTTCGCGCTCGAACCAGTTGGCCGTCGGCCATACTTCCGTCACCGAATCGACCAGATCGCGCTCATTCAATGGAACTTTTAAACGGATACGCCTATTCTTCGCCACGGAAAGCAGGTGATACACCACCATAAAACGTGGAGCATCCTCGCCATGATTTGGATGTTCCAACATATCCAGACCGCACAGATCAATTAACTGCTCAAACCCCTGCTTCTGCTTAAGGTAATGACACACCTCCGCAATCGCTTCCCGCGCCAATACCACCGTTGGCATATCAATGCCATCCGACGTCTCCAGAACCTGATCGCCAAAACGGCTTTTAAGCCCTTCTACCTCGGGCGATAATGCCGGTGCTGTCTGGGTTTCCTGCTCGCTCATTTTAGAGCCCTATCCCGCAGAAGAGCGCACCATCAGCGAGTTCTGGCGGGATGTGCGGCAAGGCGTGCAAGTGCGGGACTGGCCGTGGCCAGTTCAAACGAGCACAACGCAGCCGCACGCCTGCCAGAACCCGTCCGGAGGGAGCCATCCCAAGGAGCCAATACAGCGCAAGGTGAATTGAGCTTGCGAGAGAGAGGGTGTCCTGGGGTATTGCGCCTCTTGCCAAGGGCATGCCATTGGCTGCAAGACGCGCCTTGCCCTGGCTCCTTGGGATGGCTCTGATGGTATGCTCTTCTGCGGGACAGGACACTGGCTTCTACCGCGCAATTGTGTTGGTGCGTTTGATTTTCTCTTGCAACTGGATAATGCCATAAATCAGCGCTTCCGCTGTTGGCGGACAACCCGGCACATAAATATCCACGGGCACAATGCGGTCGCAGCCGCGCGTAATCGCGTAGGAATAATGATAATAACCGCCGCCATTGGCACAGGAACCCATCGAAATTACCCAACGCGGTTCGGCCATCTGATCGTATACCTTGCGCAGCGCCGGGGCCATCTTGTTCACCAGCGTGCCGGCCACGATCATCACGTCCGACTGACGCGGACTGGGACGGAACACCACGCCGAAACGATCCAGATCATAACGCGATGCGCCGGCATGCATCATCTCGACCGCGCAGCAGGCCAGACCGAAGGTCATCGGCCACAATGATCCCGTACGGGCCCAATTAATCACCTTGTCCGCCGTCGTGGTGACAAAACCTTTATTGAGGACGCCTTCTATTCCCACTGCAAGGCCCCCTTCTTCCAGGCATAGACATAACCCACCAGCAAAATCATCAGAAACAACAGCATTTCAATAAGCCCAAAAATACCGATCTCATCGAGCACGACAGCCCATGGGAACATGAACGCTGTTTCCACATCGAAGATCACAAACAGGATAGCCACCAGATAAAAACGCACATCAAACTGCATGCGCGCATCTTCAAAGGCTTCAAAACCACACTCATAGGCGGAGAGCTTTTCAGCATCAGGTTTTTGGGAGGCGACCATTACGGTCAGCATAAGCGGCATAGCGCCCATCGCAAATGCAACAAGGATAAAGATGAAAATCGGCGCATATTGCGTGGCCAAGTAGCTGGCAGCCATATTTCCCCCCTTATTGAAATGATCCCGGCCCTGATAAAAACAGTAACGCACGACTCAAACAGGCGTAGCGTAACTATCAGCGCCAGCCCGCCGCTGTCAAGCCTGTGAAACCACCAAATAGAATGTGGAAATGACAGAAGCGGTCGCCTTCGAACTTTTGCCATGGCTCCTGCTCTGCTTCGACAAAAAACCGCCTTGCGGCGGTTCGTGTTTGGTGGAGGCGGCGGGAGTCGAACCCGCGTCCGAAAATCATCAGCTCACAGATCT
>CAZEMN010000035.1:0-15346 GCA_964513335.1 uncultured Zetaproteobacteria bacterium
AGCAAAATATGCCGGGCGCTTGCTCTCTACCTGTTTGAGGCCTATCATTCGCAACGTTAAAAGTGAGCTGCGGCTCGCTTTTTTGTTTTTTGGAGCAAGTTGAATTGATTGAAGATCGTATCCTGGACATGTTGATACCCATTGCCCGTGAAATGGGCGTGGATGTGTTAAAGGTTAGCCTGGGCGGAGGTGACCATCAGCAATTGCTTCGGGTTATTGTTGATCAGGCGGGTGGTGTTTCCTTTGAAAGTGTGGAGAGGATCAGCCGGGCCTTGTCTCTTCTGCTTGATGCGGAAGATATAATCCAGGGGCGTTATCGTCTGGAGGTGAGTTCGCCTGGACTGAACTGGCCATTGGAAAGCGAGGCGGATTTTAACCGGCATACAGGCGAGATGTTGCAGGTGTGTTTTGAAGACGGATCGAGCCTCACGGGTGAAAATCTTGGTTCCTGCGAGAGCGGTGTCCGCATTCGGAATGCAGACGGAAACGAACAGGATATTGACGTGCGTGAGGTAGATAAAATTGTACGTGCGGTCGAATGGAATCGTGCCAGCACGCTGAAAAAGAAGAAAAAACAAGGCAAGTGAGGAAATATTAATGGATGTCCAGATGTTGCAGGTTGCACAAGCCGTAGCGCGTGAAAAAGGTGTTGAAGAGGAACTGGTGATCGATGCCATGGAACAGGCCATCAAAACAGCCGCCCGGCGCACTTATGGTGATAAGCATGTGGAAACCACGATTGACCGCGAAACCGGGGCGATGGAACTTTACCATGTGCGCACGGTGGTTGAGGAAGTGGAGGATGAACTCAACGAATTGACGCTTGAAGAAGCCAGGGAACTGGATGCAAATGCGGAAATCGGTACTGAATTCAAGGAATCCCTTCCACCCATTGAGTTGGGCCGTATTGCCGCCCAGACAGCCAAGCAGGTCATCAACCAGAAGATCAGGGAAGCTGAACGCGATCGGGTGGTAGCCGAATATGAGCCTCGCGTGGGTGAGTTGATTACCGGCATTGTCAAGCGTGTTGAGCGCGGAAACGTCTATGTCGATCTGGGGCGGGGTGAGGCGGTGATGTACCGCGAAGATCTGTTGCCGCGCGAGTCCTACCGTCAGGGAGATCGGGTGCGCGCCTATCTGCGTGAAGTTCGCAACCAGCCCAAAGGCCCGCTGGTGTTTGTATCACGTTCGGATGCGGGCATGGTACAGCGCTTGTTCGAGCAGGAAGTGCCGGAGATTGCCGATGGACTGGTGACGATTCAGGCTATTGCCCGCGATCCGGGTTCACGCACCAAGATTGCCGTCATCTCGAATGATGCCGGCGTTGACCCTGTCGGTGCCTGCGTGGGCATGCGCGGCGCACGCGTGCAGGCGGTCGTGAATGAATTGCACGGTGAGAAGATCGACATTATCGAATGGACGCCGGACATGGTGACTTTTGTGGTGAATGCATTGGCTCCGGCCGAGATTGATCGTGTGTTGGTGGATGAAGAAAATAACACCATTGAGGTTGCCGTAGCCGAGGATCAGCTGGCGATTGCGATTGGACGCAGGGGACAGAATGTCCGTTTGGCTTCCGAGTTGACCGGCTGGAGCATTGAAATTATGACTGCCGGTGAGGAGCGTGAGAAGCGCGCTTCCGAAATTGATGCGGCCAAGGCCATGTTCCGGGAATCGCTTGATATCGATGAAGACTTTGCCACATTACTTTGTAATGAGGGGTTTGTTTCTCTGGAGAACCTTGCCTACTGCGCGGCTGAAGAATTGGCAGCCATCGATGCACTGGATGAGGAAACCGCGCACGAATTACAAAACCGCGCACGAAATGTTCTTTTGCAGCAGGAGCTTGGTAGAAATGAACGAGCAGAAATTGAAGATAGTCTGCTGCAATTGCCGGATATGACCAATGAGTTGGCTGATCAACTTGCCGTTCGCAAGATTGGCAATGCGGAAGCACTGGCTGATGCTGCGGTGGATGATCTGGAAGGCGTGGAAGGTGTTTCCCGTGAACAACTGGAAGCGTTAATTCTTGCAGCCAGGGAGGCGTGCGGCTGGTTTGACTAGTGCGCTCTTCTACGGGACAAGACACTAATTTGGTGGAGGCGCAGCGGCGTTGTATTCGCTGCCGACAATCGCGTAGCAAAAGTGATATGATGCGTCTGGTATGCGATGAGGACGGCTCGGTATGGCCTGATGTGCTGCAGAAAGCGCATGGCCGGGGCGCATACGTGTGTTGGGGCGAATGTTTGAACTATTTGCAGGACAGGCATTTGCACGCAGCCTGGAAAGGCAGGAAATCCGGGATGGATCAGGCGGATGAGCTGCGCCGGCGTTCGGCGGTGGCGCTTTTACGTTTGTGTCGGCAATATGTGCGCCGCGTGCGCCATAGCGTAAACATTGGGCGCGATGCCGTAATGCATCGCATGTGGGTTCACACACCAATGCTGATTGTGCTGGCAATGGATGCTGGTGAGGCGTTGAAGCGCCAGATACGTCAGGCTTGCGCCAAGCGTGAAGGCGCAGGACTGAAAACGGTATGTAGTTCCTTTGGGAATTCAGCTTTGTTGGGTGGGTTTCTGGAGAGAGAGAAGGTATCGGTGTTGGCGATGGATGATACGCCGGTAAGTGAAAAATGGTTGCAATACTGCATATGGTATGAGCAACTATTGAAAACGGAGTAAGCAACAGATGGTGAAAATACGCATCCTTGATCTGGCCAAGGAACTCAATGTCGAAGTCTCCGAATTGCAGTCTGTTGCAGGCAATTGCGGCGTGGTGGTTAGTGGCCCCACGAATATGCTAACGGCAGAAGACCGTGAGAAAATATCCAAAGCGCTTCGTCAAGGTGGCCAAAAGACTGTATCCGCCAAACCCGGAAGCCGTACGCTGAAGCTGAACAAGCCTCTTGTGGCGGGCCAGGGCAGGACTGGGTTCAAGACGGGCGGCAGGGGGCATACTGTTCAGGTTGAAGTCAGGCGTACGGCTCGGCGTACGGCAACCTCGGTCGCATCGCCACAGCGTTCCGGTACTGCTTCCAGACCTGCGGAATCCCCGGCTCAGCGTGCTGCGAAAGCAGTTGAAGCCAAACAGGGAAGCTCTGTACCCAGAGGATCAGGTACGGAAAGGGCGCCGACAGCAAACAGGCCTCACGGCAGGCCACAGCCTTCGGGCAGGAAACCCATGACTGGTGGCGCTCGTACAGGTGGGCCACGCACGACCATTCGCCGTGGACCGACGCCAGCCCAGATTGCGGCAGCCAAGGCGCCGAGGTCATCTCTGAAGGACATTGAAGCAAGCATTAAAAACGAACGATCGGGACGCAGTAAACGCCCACAACAAGGCACAAAGCCCACTGTACCATCTACCAGAAGAGCACCTTCCGTTGCTGTTGCACCGGAAATGCCGGGAGCACCGGGGGGGCAACGCCGTGGGCCGCAGAGACCGCAGGGCATCTTTAAGCGGCGGCGTTTATCTCCGGCTGAGAAGGCTGCACGCCGTGCCTATGCGGAAAAGCGTCACGAGGTGCTGACGGAGGAAGAGGAAGAGCGTATGGCGCGTCTGGCCCGTGGGGGCCGCCGCAGAACCACCATTACCAAGGATGATGCGGACTTTGTGGTGCGTGAAGTTGAAGTGCCTGAAACCATTATCGTATCTGAACTGGCGAGTCGCATGGCCATCAAGGGCGCGGATGTTGTCAAAACCCTTTTCTCTATGGGTGTTACCACGACCGTGAATGAAAGTGTCGATGCGGATACGGCCATATTGATTGTCGAAGAATTTGGCCACAAACCCAAACGGATTAATGAATCTGCCGTTGAAGATGTGCTGATTGACGCGACAGAGGATAATGAGTCTCTGTTGCAGCCAAGGCCGCCAGTAGTGGTGGTGATGGGGCATGTTGATCATGGCAAGACCTCAATTCTGGATGCGCTGCGCAAGGCCAACGTGGCTGAAGGCGAGGCGGGCGGTATCACCCAGCATATTGGCGCCTACATGGTGAAGGTGGAAAGTGGCGAGCGTGTTGTCTTCATCGATACTCCGGGGCACGAGGCATTCACCGGTTTACGTGCCCGTGGCGCCAAGCTTACCGATGTGGCTGTTCTGGTTGTTGCCGCTGATGATGGTGTCAAGCCGCAAACAGTGGAGGCGATTAATCATGCGCGTGCCGCCGGAGTACCCATCATCGTGGCCGTGAATAAAATGGATAAGGAAGGCGCTGATCCGGAAATGGTCAAGCGTCAAATGGCCGAGCACGAGATTGTGCCTGAGGATTGGGGTGGCGATACGATGTTTGTCAATGTATCGGCCAAGAGCGGCGACGGGTTGGCTGATTTGCTTGAGATGCTTGCATTGCAAACCGAAGTTCTTGAATTAAAAGCCAATCCGGATCGGCGTGGCCGCGGTGTGGTGATTGAATCACGACTGGATAAAGGCCGTGGTCCGGCAGCAACAGTGCTGGTACAGAATGGAACCTTTAAAGCAGGCGATATCGTCGTGGTTGGATCAGTCATGGGACGCATTCGTGCGATCGTGGATGAGAACGGAGTACAACACCGCACAGCAGGTCCATCCATCCCATTTGAATTGTTGGGGTTGGACTCGGTGCCTGAAGCGGGGCAGGAAATCGTCGTGGTTGAAAATGATCGTCAGGCACGTGAGATTATCAGTTACCGTAAGGATATGCAGCGGCAAACCAGCGCCAATCAACAAAAGGCTGTCAGTATGGAAGATTTGTTCGCGGCAGCTCAAGGCGAAAACGCACAGGAAGTTAATGTACTGATCAAGGGTGATGTTACCGGATCGGTTGAGGCCATGGCGGAATCCCTGGCCAAAGCCGGTACGGATGAAGTGCAGGTGAAGGTTGTGCACAGGGCCATTGGCGGTATTACCGAATCGGATGTGATGCTGGCTTCAGCATCGAATGCCATCATTATCGGCTTTAATGTTCGGCCTGAGACCAAGGCCAAAAAACTGGCTGAAGCCGAAGGTGTGGATGTGCGTTTCTACAAGGTCATCTACGATGCCATTGATGAGATGAAGGCGGCGATGGCGGGTGTGTTAGCACCGGAAGAGAAGGAAAAAGTCATTGGCAGCGCCGAGGTGCGGGAAGTATTCCAGGCTCCGAAAGTCGGTGCCGTGGCCGGTTGCTATATCAACGATGGTTTTGTCACCCGTGATGCCCATGTCCGTGTGTTGCGTGAAGGTATATTGATTTATGACGGGAAACTGGCTTCACTGCGGCGTTTCAAAGATGATGTCAAAGAAGTGAAAAACGGGTATGAATGCGGTATCGGTGTCGAGAAGTTCAATGACATCAAGGCTGGGGACAGCTTCGAGTTTTACGTGATTGAGGAAGTTGCGGCCACGCTATAACCATGTCCAGATCGAATATAAGCCCCGCTCAGGCGCGTCTGCATACTGACATCAAACGGCTGCTTTCTACTCTGATGCAGCGCGATATTGCCGATCCGCGTTTGATTGGCACATGTATCACGCGTATTGAGCCTTCGCATGGCGGCCAGTCCGTACGTGTCTGGGTTCATAAATCCGATGAAGGCGATACGGATATATGCATAGACCGCCTGAATCACCTTGCTTCGCATTTTTCCCATGAATTACGCCGGGCTATGCCGAAACGGCGCTTGCCAAAACTGCTGTTCTGTTGGGATAAATCGATAGAAGACGGCGGCGACATGATTCGGTTGCTGCATTCGCTGGAAGAGAAATCGGCATGACGGACTGGGACAAGGCTTGTGAAGCGATTCGTGCGGCGCACGGCATTGTGCTGACCACCCATTGCAGTCCCGACGGTGATGGTATTGGATCCCAGCTTGCCTTGTACCACGCGCTTAAGGATACGGGCAAAAACATTTACATGCACAACCGCGATGGCGTTCCTCGCATCTATCATTTTTTACCGGGATCGGATGCCATCACTGAAGGTGAGAATTTTACGCAGAAGGATGTTGACCTCATCATCAGTCTGGATGCCGGTTCCATATCCAGGCTGGGGTTTCCCGATAGCTTCTTTGAAGGCAGGACATTGCTGAATATTGATCACCATGCCAGCAATGACAGGTTTGGCGGCATTAATTTGCTGGAAATAAAGGCATGTTCGACCGGCGCAATCATTTTTGAACTGATTGAACGTCTCGGGTTGCGGTTGACTTCTGCTGCCGCCAGCGCGATTTATGTCACAGTCCTGACGGATACCTCAAGTTTCCGCAATACGGCCACGACAGCGGATGCATTTGATCTGGCCGCCAAACTGATTCGGGCCGGAGCGGAACCCTGGCCGATTGCCCGTGAAGTCTATGAAAGCCATAGCAAGGAAATGATTGAGCTTCTGCGTACCTGTCTGGAAACACTCGAATTGCGCAATGGCGGACGATCCGCATGGCTGCATGTCAATGCCGCCATGTATGGATATACGGGCGGTGATGCGCAAGACACTGAAGGTTTCATTGAATATGCGCGTTCACTTCAGGGGATTGAAATTGCCGTGTTTATCCGGCCAGAAATTCATACGGGCTGGAAGGTTACGTTCCGTGGCAAGTACGATGCCGATGTGGGGACACTGGCCGTATCCCTGGGTGGCGGTGGCCATCATCATGCAGCGGGTTGCACCATGCACGGAACCTTTGAGGAAGTGCAAGGTAAGGTCCGGCATGCCGTCAGTGAACTATTGGAGGATAAGCACTGATCTCCGGCATTATCTTCCTGGATAAACCACAGGGCTGGACATCCCGCAGAGCAGTCAATGAAATGATCCGCTTGTTCACGCGAGCAGGTGAGAAACGTATCAAGGCAGGGCATGCAGGGACGCTTGATCCGCTGGCGACGGGGATGTTGCCAGTCTTGCTCGGAGAGGCTACGCGTTTTTCCGCTGTGGGTCTGGATGCGGACAAAACCTACGAAGTGACGCTGGATTTAAGCTACCAGACGGATACGCTGGATGCAGAAGGCGAGACCACTACACGTTTTGATATGCGGATCAAACAGGAAGACGTGGAAAGCATCCTCCCACGCTTTACCGGAAATCTGGAGCAGATACCGCCTGCGTATTCGGCGATTCATGTGAATGGTCAGCGAGCCCATGAGATTGCGCGTAAGGGGGGTGAGGTGGTGCTTGCGCCGCGTCCGGTTGCAATTCGTGAACTCAAGCTGATTGATTTTTCATTTCCCACAGTTACGTTGCGTGTGTACTGCTCGAAAGGAACCTATATTCGTTCCCTGACACGGGATATTGGTGCCATTCTGGGAATGGGTGGTTGCGTTACGGCGCTCAGGCGTATCTCCACAGGTAGTTGGCCGGAAGCTATGATGCTGCCTTTCGATACCGTGGCGAAGCGGCATGAAGCATGTATCCTGCCTTTGAAACAATGGCTGAGACATTTGCCAACAATACTGTTGCAGAAAGGGGAAGCGCGGCGTTTTGTGCAGGGACAGCGCATTCAGATGGATAGCGGAATACAAGGTGAAGTTACCGTGTCTTCTGAGGATATATTGCTCGGGACAGGCATAATGAAGCCGGGAATGTATCGTATGGTGTTGCATCCCGCACAGACTCTTCCATCCGCACAGCGGAGGTTGTTATCATGAGACTGGTTATACTGATTGTGCTCATTTTACCGCTGATTATCAGTCTGGGATACCTGTTGACACATCCGATGCCGTCGCATGATATCAAAGCGCTGGAGCAGGCTTTCAGCGGCAACCCGCTACCACCGGAAAAACAAATTAAAGCAAAGGAGAATTGGAGAATGGGATTATTCAAGAAAGCGCCACAAGCAGGCGATACGGGAATTCCGGAGGGGAATCATATCAGGGTGGAGACGAATCTTGGCTCATTTACATTTGAACTGTTCCTGAAAGAAGCCCCGAATACCGTCGCCAACTTCAAAGCGCTGGCGGGCAAGGGCTTCTATGACGGTTTAACCTTTCACCGCGTGATATCGGGTTTTGTCGCCCAGGGTGGCGATCCCAAAGGTAATGGCACGGGTGGCCCCGGTTATCACATTAAGGCCGAATTCAACAGCCACAAACATGTGACAGGAGCGATTGCTATGGCCCGTTCATCCGATCCTGATTCCGCCGGTAGTCAGTTTTATATCTGCTACGGCGCGCATCCACACCTGGATGGCCACTACACGGTATTCGGCCAAATCACCGAAGGACAAGATGTGGTGGATCGGATTACCAAGGGAACAGTAATGACGAAGGTGAGCGTATTGCCGTGATGTATTGATGAGATAAGGGTTCTCTGAGAGGTCTTATTGACATCGGAATGGCAGACCAAAAGAGTGAGGCATTATCTGGCAGCCAGGAATAGGGGGGCTTCGCTCGTAATAGTCGAATTAACCTCATGCGCTGCAATTGAGCAGGAAGAGAAAGTGAAATATGCCAAAGAAAAATGAAGTTTTACTGACCGATGTTGGAGTGGATATGCAGCATCCGACTCTGCTTTATCAGCGCGAAGGGCATGCAGTCTACTGGCTTGGAATTACTGAAGATACTGTCTTCCGTTGCAATGTTTATCTCATCATTGATGGTGATGAAGCCATCCTTGTTGACCCCGGTTCGCGTAGTTATTTCGCGCAGGTCAAATCCAGAGTTTCCCAGATAATCGATCCTGCTTCGGTGAACGGCATGATTCTCGGCCATCAGGATCCTGATATGGCGGCATCGATGGTTGACTGGCTTGAGGTATGCCCGGACTGTATGGTCTATACCTCACCGCGCGGCCAAGTGCTGTTACCACATTTTGGTGTATCCGGTTATCGCTGGCAAGATATCGAAACAAAGCCAGTCCATACTTTTGTCTCCGGGCGAAAACTCCGTTTTACTACCGCGCCTCACCTGCATTCCCCGGCGGCTTTTACCAGTTATGATGAAGTCTCGTGCTTTCTCTTTTCCGGCGATATATGGTCTGCTCTGATGACCTCTTGGCAATTGACCGTTAAAGACTTCGATCAGCATCGAATGCAAATGGATATGTTTCACATGGATTATATGGCCTCAAACATCGCGGCGCGGGGCTTTATTGCCAAATTGGATGGTCTAAATATTAATGCCATTCTACCCCAACATGGCTCGCTTATCAGCCATGCTCATGTGGAAGATGCGCTTGAATATTTACGAACGCTGCAATGTGGCACTGACATTGCCTATCCAGATTAATTCGACAATGGCAAGACAAGATGAAAATGAAATAAATCAGCTTGAACGAAAGGTACGCCTGCTTACAGAGGCACTCAGTCAGTCCAATCGCCTCCAGGAGAAGTGGCATGAGGCTTCTCGCCAGTTGACAGTTTCCAAACATGCGCTGAAAAAGAAAGAAATTGAACTCCGCCAGGTTATTAACACCGCACGCGATGCCTTTGTCCGAATGGATGCAAGCGGCATCATCATAGCCTGGAATCCTGAAGCTGAAAAAATATTTGGCTGGAGCCCGGGAAAGATTATCGGCAAACTTCTGGCAGATACAATCATTCCACCGGAATATCGTTCCGCCCATACAAAGGGATTGAAAAAATTTCTTACCAGTGGTGAGGGTCCTCTTGTTCATAAAGGCCCTGTTGTCAATAAGGCCATCGAAATCACTGGCCTGCATTTTGATGGTCATGTCTTTCCCGTTGAATTATCCGTTGTGCCGGTTCGTACAGATGGCACATGGTTGTTCAACGCTTTTATCCGGGATATAAGCGTACGCAAACAGGCTGAAGCGCAACTGCGCAAACTCTCCAGCGTTATTGAACAGACTGGAGAAGGTGTCATTGTTACAGACAGGGACGGCACTATCGAATACGTCAATCCGGCCTTTATCCGGTTGACGGGATACTCCCAAGAGGAGGCCATCGGTCAGAATCCCCGCATACTGAAGAGCGGCAATCAGGATGCGGCCTTTTACAAAAACATGTGGGATACGATTCTTTCCGGCAAGGTATGGCGGAGCAAGGTGATTGACCGGAAAAAGAATGGCACATTCTACCCTGTCATGCTGACAATTTCACCTATCCGTAATGCTGTGGGAGAAATTACTCATTTTGCCGCTACACATGCTGACCTGACAGAGCATGATGAGATGCAGGCAAAGTTTGAGCAAGCGCAGAAGATGGAGGCTGTGGGTACGCTAGTGGGCGGTATCGCACATAACTTTAATAATATGCTGGCAGGTATTTCCGGGAATATGTATCTACTGCGGTCGAAGATGGAGGGAATGCCGGAACTGGTGGATAGGGTACGGCGGGTGGAGGAGCTTACGCTTCAGGCAGCAGACATGGTTTCCGAACTGCTGATCTTTGCCCGCAAAGGCAACGTGGAGAAGAAAAATGTTGATCTCGCGATAGTTCTCACGGAGGCATATAAACTGGCCGGGATTGCTTTCCCGGAGAATATCAAAGTCGTTCAGGAATTTACGGATGATTCCCTTCCCATCCATGGTGATGCCAATCAGATTCAGCAGGTCATGATAAATCTGATAAATAATGCGCGTGATGCCGTTGCGGATGTGAAGGCACCGGGAATCAGGGTTTGTATTGAACGGTTTGAGGCGGATAAAGATTTTCTCAAGAAGTATCCGGAAATCGACGGCTGTGCGTTTAAGATGGGTCAGGCCTTTGCACGGCTCTCCATATCGGACAATGGTTGCGGCATTCCGGAAGAAAAATTATTGGATATTTTTGAACCGTTTTTTACCACCAAGGAAATAGGAATTGGCACGGGCCTTGGTCTGGCTATGAGTTATGGAACGGTTCGCGAGCATGGTGGCGTGCTGGACGTTGAAAGCGAGGTGGGCAAGGGAAGCATATTTAACGTGTATCTGCCGCTTATACAATCGCAGGTTATCCGGATTGACACGCATGATGAGGAAAAAATTGCTCATGGCAGAGGCGAAACAATCTTGCTGGTGGATGATGAACAGTATGTACGGGAAACGGTTGGCGAAGTTCTTGAAGAATTAGGATATAATATACTGTTGGCGGAGAATGGCCGACAGGCAATCAAAGAATTTGAAAGCCATAAGTATCAGATTGATTTGATCATTCTTGATGTAGTTATGCCGGAGATGGGGGGACCTGAAGCGGCCAAGTGTATAAGGGAAATTGATCCGGATGCCAAAATAATATTTTCTACCGGTTATGATTTGGAAAATGCACTGAATCTGGAATCTAATGTTTCCTCTGATGAGGTGTTATCCAAGCCCTTCGCTGTGTCAAAACTCCAACGGCTAATTCGCCAGAAGTTTGATTCATAATCCTGTACTGTAAAAGGGTTAACCCCGCCCCGCACGTTTTCGATCAATCTCACTGAGATGTCGCTTACGCAACCGAATAGATTTCGGTGTGATTTCGACCAGTTCATCATCGGCGATAAATTCAATGGCGCGCTCCAGTGTGAGTTGAAGCGGTGGCACCAGGTCAATGGCATCATCCTTACCGGATGCACGCACATTGGTCAGTTTCTTGCCCTTGGTGGCATTGACGACCAAGTCGTTATCGCGCGTATGGATGGCGATAATCATACCTTCATAGAGTTTTACGTTTGGGCTGATGAACATCTTGCCACGTTCCTGCAATTTCCACAGAGCAAAGGCCACCGATTCACCCGCACCGTTGGAAATCATAACACCGTTCTGACGGCCCGGAAGTTCACCGATGAACGGGCCGTATTCGTGAAAGACATGATGCATTACGCCGGTGCCTCGCGTGTCAGTCAAAAACTCCGAGGTGTAGCCGATCAGGCCGCGCGTCGGGCAATGAAATTCAATGCGCGTGGTGCCGTCCGGATTGTTTTGCATGTGGGTCATTTCCGCGCCGCGCTTGCCCAGCTTCTCAATAACAGCTCCCTGATACTGCTCTTCCACATCCACGGTAACGTGTTCGTATGGTTCCTGTTTGGCGCCACCCATCTGGCGTGTGATGACCGTAGGCCGCGAAACAGCCATCTCGAAGCCCTCGCGGCGCATATTTTCCAACAGGATGCCAATATGCAGTTCGCCACGTCCTGAAACCTTGTACACATCACCGGTCTCCGTGTCTTCGACGCGCATGGCCACATTGGTGCGAATCTCCTTCATCAGACGGTCGCGAATCTGGCGGGTGGTCACAAACTTACCCTCGGTGCCAGCCAGCGGTGAACTGTTGACATGCAGTTCCATGGTTAGCGTGGGCTCGTCCACATGGATGACAGGGAGAGCAACAGGGTTCTCTTTGTCCGCAATCGTTTCGCCGATGTGAATTGTTTCAATACCAGCCATGGCGACAATGTCGCCGGTTGAGGCTGATTGAACCTCAATGCGTTCCAGACCCTGAAAACCGAGGATCCTGGTTATCCGTGCTGAGGAACGGCTGCCATCCGCGTGCAGCACTGTTATATCCTGCCCCATCCTGATGTTCCCGTTGGCGATGCGTCCGATGACGATGCGACCAACGTAATCATCCCAGTCGAGTGTGGTGGCCAGCATTTGCAGGGGTGCATTGGCATCGCCTGACGGCGGGGAAACATGTTCAATGATAGTGTCGAACAGGCAAGTCAGATTATCTGAAGTGTCGGCCATATCCAGCATGGCGTATCCATTCTTTGCCGAGGCATAGACGATGGGGAAATCGAGCTGCTCATCGGTTGCGCCGAGGGCGGCGAACAGATCGAAGGTGGCATTCACGCAGGCATCCGGGTTGGCGCCACTACGATCAATCTTGTTGACGACAACAATGGGTTTGAGTCCGAGATTCAGTGCCTTGGATAACACGAAACGTGTTTGCGGCATGGGCCCTTCGGCGGCATCAACCAGCAGCAGCACACCATCCGCCATGTTCAGCGTGCGTTCCACCTCACCGCCGAAATCGGCATGCCCCGGTGTATCCACGATATTAATACGCATGTCGCCATATTTCAGCGACGTGTTCTTGGCGAGGATGGTGATTCCGCGTTCGCGTTCAAGATCATTGGAGTCCATGACGCATGTTGTGGCGGAAGCGCGGTCATCAAGGGTGCCGGACTGCTTGAGCAGTTCGTCCACCAGCGTGGTTTTGCCGTGATCCACATGGGCGATAATGGCAATATTGCGAAGGTTTTTATTCATGGGTTGCTGTTCCTGATGTGAAAGTGGCGCGCATGGTAGCAGCTTGCGGTTTCAATAAAAGGGTTGGTTTTGACTGGAATATGGGCCCTAATTTCCGGCAGGTTCAGGGGAGGGGGCATGTTCATAATACTGCTGGGTTGGTTATGGTTCCGCTGTATGCTTCCGAAGGCATGGGGCAATTACGGCAACAGAAACCCCTTTCCGAATGCTCACTTTCCGCGCCAACCACCTAAGCCTGAATGGGTACGAAAGAAGATCATCCGCCTCAAGGCGCTGATGCCGCAGGCCGGGTGCAGAAGCATTGCCCATGCCTTCAACCGGCTGCATGAGGGTAGGGGGTGATGCTTGAACCGCTTGCGGACAAGGCATCGCTTACATTGCTGGAATATCTCATTGGCGCCATCAGGCGGTATGGCAAACCGAAATATGTACGCACAGACAACGAAGCTATATTCACATCAAGGCTCTTTCGTTTCGGGTTGTGGCTGCTCGGCATCAAACATCAGAGAACCGAAGTCGCCTGCCCTTGGCAAAATGGAAAGGTGGAACGCTTCTTCGGCACGCTGAAAGAGCGATTGAACCAATGGGAAGTTTCTTCATTGGATGAGCTTGCCCATTCCCTGCACCTGTTCCGCTTCTGGTACAATCATGTTCGTCCCCATGATTATCTGGACGGTGCAACACCAGCCGAGGTCTGGCAAGGCAGGAAAGGCAATCCAGACGGGGCGCGGTGGTTTGAGGCGTGGGATGGACTGCTCGGTGGTTACTGGTTACCGCCGTGAGCCAACATCGGGCGGCAATGTTCAGGTTTATCGGACAGCAAACCGCTGTGCCCCAGGGTACCCTCTCTGGCTTCGCCATTCACCTTGTCCGCAGGACTGCCATGCCTCAAACAGAAAAATCCAGCTATGGCAGTGCAGGAATGATGGGAAAAGGAGGAAACTGATGCTTTGATGATTGGAAAATCCGGATACGGGCAATGATTTGAGTAAAAATTATCCTCAAACCAACCATCATTTCCCTTGCGGACAGTCGGACGGGACACCGCAGCACCGCTGGACGTTCCTGTCACTGCTGCGGGGGCTGTGATTGTGGGAGAGGTGGTGTCAACCACCGTCACCGTCTGCGTAGCTGTTCCTGTATTTCCCGCTGCATCCGTAGCCGTGTAAGTGACTGTGGTGATACCCACAGGGAAGCCTGCCGGAGCATTGTTGGTGGGAATAATCACACCATTCACCACATCGGTTGCCGTTGCAGCGCCCAGCGTTACTACGGTTGTTGCACCTGTGGCTTCAATTGAGACATTGGCAGGCGCAGTCACGGTTGGTGGCGTCGTATCCACGAGGTTCACCGTTACCAGTTGCGTGGCCGTCGCCGTATTGCCGGCAGCATCGATAGCCGTGTAAGTCACAGTCGTCATACCAACCGGAAAAGTGGCTGGTGCATTGTTCGTCACTGCAACCGTCCCATCCACTGCATCAGTCGCTGTGGCTGTTCCGAGCGTGACAGCCACAGGCAGATTGTCGCCGGAAGATGCAGTTACAGCAGCAGGTGCAGTAATGACCGGCGGCAATGTATCCACGCCAATGACAATCGGATCGACAATGATGCCGTTCGCCATGCCATCCAGATCAAATGCCCCGCCATCGGTGAGCGTTACAGCCATGCTGTTCGGGCCGGTGACGGACCATAATGACGAAGGGACGGGTTGGTAGCTTGCTCCGTTGGACTTGAACAACACCGGCGATGCCGGAAGCGCGGTCGGAAAGCCGATGCTTGCCGTGATGCTCCCGCCTACGGGCGAGGTCACGCTGTACGAGATAGCGCCAAAGGGGAATGTGAATCCGGGCGGGCCGCCAAACACCGGGGCTGTGATACGATCAAAACCAGAATTTACGAAAGCTGCCTCCTGTAGCCAGAAATGAGTAAACTGTCACCGTAATTCCCTCCCGTTTTTAACAGCAAGATTAACGAAAACACCCTCCTTTCTCCTTAAAGGGTAGCGTCCCCTTTAGCTCAATTACCGTAAATGGATATCGAAGGAAAAACATAACTCCACCTGATCATGGAAGTTCAAAGCTGCCTCTATATCGCCAAATTTCCACGAGTTTTTCATTACTGAATTTAAACACTATCCCATTTGAATAGCTTTCATCGAAATAAAGGCGCCACACATTTCTCTCTAAAAGAATTGATAAATCCCCTTTACTAAAGGTTAGTTTATAATGCGGGCCCCATTCATCATGGTTTATTGGATGTAAC
>CAZEMN010000036.1:0-14963 GCA_964513335.1 uncultured Zetaproteobacteria bacterium
AGCGTCCCAAAAATGACCTCGTCGCTACGCTTGGATTTTATGTGAACAGGCCCTAATTCACTAAAACCCGGAATGGGGTGAATGTAACGAAGAAAATATGCGCCAGCGGCTGGAGATAACGGGTTATTCAGTCAGCCGGCGGATCGTTTCAACCCGCCGGCGGTTTGCACCAAGATCGGAGTATCCGACACGAGAGGCCGAGCGAATGTGGACGATACCGGTTTTGTGATCCATCCACGCTTCCAGATCATCGACAAAACGGAACAGTGTTGATGTAAACGTCGCGTGCAGATAAAGGCCATCGTTTGTTTCGATATTGCTACCTGTCTGCCTGATGACGTTAACCAGCGCCAGCCATGCCTGGTCACCGGAATCCTTTACCCTGAAAGGCGCAATGTAATGTTGCTCATCGTCCGCTTGCGCCTCGCTACTCACACAGTTTGGTGACGCCGGACATGGGCGCAGATGCCCCGCCACCAGTCCGAGTGGTGGCGATTGTTTCGATTTGACTCCCAGCACAAACCCGGCAGCCAGAATTAGCAGCGCGATACCCGCTATGCAAATAAACAGTATTTTCACAAGCCTATACTATGATACGCATTTAATCCGTACATCTCGGATTTGCCGGAACATACACGGCAATTTACAGATAACCATGCACCCGTTAGCAATAGCTGTATGCGCGGGCCATTTTCTCCTTTCCATCTGTTTGCTTTTATTTTTCTATTGGTCTTTCTGCTCATTTTCATACAACTCGGGCTGGTTTCGCTGGCTTTTGGAAAACTTGGCCTTTCGACATCGCAGGGCATGCTGCTGCTGTTCGCATCGCTGTTTGGCAGCGCGCTGAACCTGCCCGTTATCCGCATCAAAGCCGAGCGTCCGGAGCCAGAGGTGCAAGGTTTCATACCAAGGAGCTTATTGCGCATGCCCGTGCTGCCGTTTACGGGATACACGCTGATCGCCGTTAACGTCGGCGGCTGTCTGGTACCCGTGGTGTTTTCGGCCAGTCTGATCAACCGCTTTCCGCTAACACCGATGGAAATTCTGCTGGCGGTCGGCATCGTCGCAGCCGTCTGTTATTTTAGCAGCCGTCCGATTCGGGGCATCGGCATCGGCATGCCGCCGCTGGTTGCGCCGATTGCGGCAGCCATTGTGGCGATCTCAATCAGCCGTGAAATGGCCGCACCTTTGGCTTATATCTGCGGTACGCTGGGCGTACTGATTGGCGCCGATCTGTTACGGTTGAAAGATATTGCCAAGCTGGGCGTGCCTGTTGGCTCGATTGGCGGTGCGGGAACCTTCGACGGTATCTTCCTCACCGGCATCGTGGCGGTGTTGCTGACGTAATTAAGTATTATGTCCCCCGAACTGCGATGGGCTCATGTCCAATTTCGGTTACCAAAAGCAGGCGTTCGGTCATAAGGCTCTATAGGCTGCTATGTTACCTAAGGGTCTTCCGAAAACATTCCAGTGCGCCATCTATTTTTGCACTATCAATTGCTCCTTTAACCGCCAATCCATTCAAGTTTTTTAATGACAGAACTATAATTTGACTAGTTAAATCCAAAATATGATTTAATTGATCAATTGTTGGAAGTTCCATAAATTTAATTGAAACACCTTGCCCTTTTTCAACGATAAGATGTCTACGTTCAAGTTCAGAAATACTATGGTGAGAATGACTGCAAAGGATTTTATATACCGCAACGTATTCGTGAGACATACCTGCCATTTTAAACTTTTCCCAGACTTGAATCTTTTTCCCCCCGGCTTGTTTGCATTGTCCAATTGCAGTTTCTAGCTCACTAAGACGTACCGTCCAATCTGTTTTGCTATCCAAGACTTCTTCCAAAAAAGGGTTTTTATCATCTTCTACTCCTTTTGTTTCAATACATTTCTCACATATTGTTTTTTGCATATGCAAAAAGTCGATTGCTAAACTTTCAACATAGCCATCGTATTTAATTATATTTTGTTGGTTGGCGAATGCTTCAAGCATTCCTCTCGCAATTTGTGGAATTGTTGTAGCAGAGCCTTCAACCCCAATAAGGCTCAATATAGAATTTGCACTTTCAAGACAGGTGCAATGATTGGCAACCGCATAGATACTTTTATTGTTCTTTGGATCAAACTCTAATTTTACAGTTTCTTGATTAACTACGTCGAAGAGGACATCAAGTTTAGATTTCATTTCCAGTATACTCATTAATGATGCCCCCTATGTTTAGGGTCACTCTATACGAGAAACAGTCAATATATTAGATAGGAAATGACAGCTTTAGGTGTAAGCAGACATTCGGTTAATTTTAAAATGAGAAAGGGGAGCGCATGCTCCCCTTTCAATTCTTGAATCCTATAGCTTAAATATGAATCGCTCGGCCTTCCGAATCAAGTACAGCCTCATGCAGCATTTCGGATAGCGTTGGATGCGGGAACATATGATGAATCAGCTCCGCTTCGGTGGCTTCCAGCGTCCGCGCCAGTTGCAACGTGACAATCAGCTCGGTGGCTTCGGCACCGACGATGTGTGCGCCCAGCAGCTCTCCAGTTTCGGCATGGAAGATGGTTTTGACCATGCCTTCGGTTTCGGCCAGTCCCAGCGCCTTGCCGTTCGGTGCATAACTCATTCGGCCGATCTTGACCGGAATGCCCTCTTCCTTGCACTGGTTTTCCGTCTTGCCGCATGAGCCGACTTGCGGCTGGCAGTAGGTGCAACCCGGCACGTTGCCATAGTCCACAACATGTGGATTCAAGTTCGCAATCGCCTCGATACAGACAACACCCTCATGGCTGGCGACATGAGCCAGTGCCGGTGCGCCAACCACATCGCCAATGGCATATACGCCGGGATGATCGGTGCGGTAATAATCATCCACCTCAATGGTGTTGCGCTCGATCTTCATGCCAGTGTTTTCGCTACCGATATTATTTGTGTTACCGATCACGCCGACCGCGACCAGTATTTGATCGCCTTCAATGCTTTCGGATTTGCCCTTGCGCTCGTATTCGACCACGCCCTTGCCATCAACGTTTTTAGCTGATGACACCATGGCCCCGGTAATGATTTTGATGCCGTTTTTCTTGAAGCTGCGCTCGACAACCCTGGAAATCTCGTGGTCCTCCAGCGGCAGCACCTGATCGGCTGCCTCGATGACCGTGACCTCGGAACCCATGGCATTGTAGAAATAGGCAAACTCCATACCGATGGCACCGGAACCAATCACGGTCAGCTTCTTCGGCAGTTGGGTCGGCGCCAGCGCCTGCATATAGGTAATCACCACCTTGTTATCGACGTCCATGCCGGGGAACGCACGTGCCCGGGCACCGGTAGCTACGATCACATGTTTGGCGGTGACTTCACGCTCGCCATCCTTACCTTCCACAATCAATTTATTACCGGAAGCAAAGCGGGCATAACCCTCAATATGCGCAACCTTGTTTTTCTTGAACAGGAAGCCGATGCCGCCTGCCAGTTTTTCGGAAATGCCACGCGAACGGGCCACGGCCTGCACCAGATCCGGTTTCGGTGTGGTCAGGCCAATGCCCAGTTCTTTGCCATTATGCGTGATGACGTTGATGATTTCTGCGGTTCTGAGCAGCGCCTTGGTCGGGATACAGCCCCAGTTCAGGCAGATGCCACCCAGGTGTTTGGCTTCGATACAGGCCGTTTTCAACCCCAGTTGGGCGGCGCGAATGGCCGCCACATAACCGCCCGGGCCTGCACCAATGATTACCACATCGTATTCGCCGTCGGCATTGAACATACCGGCAGGTTTCAGACTTAATTCATGTTCCTCACCATCTTCATTAGTAGCGGCAACAGGAGCACTGGCAGTAATCGTTTCAACTACCTGCTCGGGCGTTATTACGGGAGCCTCCGCCTCAGACGGGGCGGTTTCCTGAGCCATGGCTGTTTCGCCCATTCCTTCCGGCATGTAATCATCGGGAATTTCCTCATCTTCCTCGGCAATCACCGCAATCGGCGAACCGACCGTGACCACTGCGCCTTCCGGTTGCAGAATCTTGTGCAGAACACCCTCATCGACGACCTCCATTTCCATGGTGGCTTTATCCGTTTCGATTTCGGCCATCACTTCGCCGGAAGTCAGTTCATCGCCTTCCTTTTTCAGCCAGCGGACAATCTTGCCTTCGGTCATCGTCGGGGAAAGCTGGGTCATATAAACATCAATCGGCATGTTTCACCTCATTAGAATGATAACCACAAAGGCACAAAGTCACGAAGAAAAACATTATATAGAACGGTTTCCTTTGTGTCTTTGTGACTCTGTGGTGAAACTTGGTCAAATAAGAACGCTGGCGGGCGTTTCGATATGCTTCTTCAACGCTGCCAGAAATTCGGCACCCACGGCACCGTCAACCACCCGATGATCACAGGAAAGCGTCAGTGACATCATTTTCTTCACTTTCATCTCACCATTATCAACAACAGCCCGTTCCTCAGTTCCGCCTACAGCCAGAATTGCGCCTTCAGGCGGATTGATGATGGCGGCAAATTGCTGGATACCATACATGCCGAGGTTGGAAATCGAGAAGGTGCCTCCGGTATATTCTTCCGGCTTGAGTCCACCTTCACGGGCGCGTCCCGCCAGTTCCTTGACCTCGTTCGAAATGTCTACAATTCCTTTCTGCTCGGCAAAACGCACAACCGGCGTGATCAGACCGCCCTCGATGGCTACGGCCACGGAAATGTGAGTGTGTTTGTGCTGCAGCGTATGGCTGTCTGTCCAGCTTGCATTGGCTGCCGGGACATCAACCAGAGCCCTGGAAACGGCCTTGATAATGAAATCGTTCACACTCAGTTTGAACGTGCCTTCGGCTGCCTCGTTGAGTTGGGCGCGTAAATCCATCAGCCGGTCCATGGTTACATCAATGGTCAGGTAGAAATGAGGAACCGTCTGTTTGGATTCGATCAGCCGCCGTGCAATAGCCTTGCGCATCATTGAGTTTTCAATGCGTTCGAATTCATCCTCGTGATAGGGCAATGGTCCCTGCGGCAACGGGCGAGCCGGAGGTGGCACGGTAGCCGCACCGGTGCCACCGAGATTGATGCCACGTTTGACTGCCTTTTCCACATCAGCTTTGGTAATCCGGTTATTGGGACCCGTGCCGGTAATCGCAGCCAGATTGATTCCTTTCTGTTTGGCTAAACGCCGCGCCAACGGGCTGGCCTTGATGCGGCTGGTATCTGCGGCAGATGGAGTTTCCTGAGCAGTTTGTGACGTCAGCGCAGCAGGCTCGGACGGGATTTCCGCCACATCAGGTGTTGCTTCATCTGTTTCACTACTACTACCCGGCACGTAATCCGCAGGTACTTCCTCACCTTCCTCAGCGATCACGGCAATCGGCCTGCCGACAGGAACCACTGTTCCTTCCGGCTGCAGTATCTTGTGCAGGACCCCCTCATCGACGACCTCCATTTCCATGGTGGCCTTGTCCGTTTCGATTTCGGCCATCACCTCGCCGGAAGTCAGTTCATCGCCTTCCTTTTTCAGCCAGCGGACAATCTTACCCTCGGTCATCGTGGGCGAGAGTTGAGTCATAAATACATCAATCGGCATGGTTCACCTCAATCAAATATGAACCACGAAGACACGAAGACACGAAGAAAGAGCATATAAACTTTTCCCTTTGTGTCTTTGAGACTTTGTGGTGAGGAACATTTTTACCCATCAGGCGCGGTTGCAGACCACGCGTGCGGCTTCGACAATCTCGGCGACGCTGGGCAGCGCCAGTGTTTCCAGATTGGCGGCGTACGGCATGGGTACATCTTTGCCGGTGACACGCGCCACGGGTGCATCAAGATCGTCAAATGCGCGCTCCATGATACGAGCCGAGATTTCCGCGCCGATACCGGCAAAACGCCAGCCCTCTTCAATCACGACTGCCCGGTTGGTTTTGGCCACCGAAGCCAGAATGGTCTTCTCATCCAGCGGCTTGATCGTGCGCGGATCAATCACTTCCGCGTCAATACCCTGTTTGGCCAGTTCCTCGGCTGCGGCCAGAGCGAAGCCTGTCATGCGTGAATGGGCGACCAGAGTCACATCGTTACCCTGTCGTTTTATCTCGGCTTTACCCAACGGGATGACGTATTCTTCATCCGGCACCTCGGAGATATCGCCGTAGTTCATTTCGTTTTCGATGAAGATAACGGGATCGTTATCACGAATCGCAGACTTGAGCAGCCCTTTGGCATCGGCCGGATTGGATGGCATCACCACCTTCAATCCCGGCACATTGACCATCCAGTTTTCCAGAGACTGAGAATGCTGCGCACCCACGCGCGCCGCAGCCCCGCCTGCACCACGCAATACCATGGGAACGCCGTATTGGCCGGCTGACATATATTTCATTTTGGCTGCGGCATTGACGATTTGATCCAGTGCCAGAATCGCGAAATTCCACGTCATGAACTCGATGATGGGTCTGAGGCCTGCCATCGCGGCGCCCACGCCAAGGCCGGCAAAACCCAGTTCGGTGATCGGCGTATCAATCACGCGTCTGGGGCCGAATTTGTCCAGCATCCCTTGGGAAACCTTGTAGGCACCATTGTATTCAGCGACTTCCTCACCCATCAGAAATACGGATTCATCGTGCTCCATTTCTTCGCACATTGCCTGATTTAACGCTTCACGATAGGTGATTTTGCTCATATCAGGCCCTTTTATGCTGAATTCTGGTCATGGCGCTGCTAGCCCACCTTGCCCGGATAGGGGTATGCGCCTTCAATCGGATCGGAGTACACATCGGTCCATAGCTCCGTTGCTTCGGGTTGCGGTTGAGCTTCGGCAGTTTTGACTATGGCATTAATTTCTTTCTTGATGTCCTTATCTTTTTCCTTGAAAGATTCCTCGGTGGCAAGGCCTGCTTCAACCATTTGTCCCTGCAGCCGTGCAATCGGGTCACGGCCGGTACGCCATTCATCCACCTCTTCACGCGTACGGTAGGTGGCCGGATCGGACATCGAATGCCCGCGGTAACGATAGGTGATGGCTTCCATAATGATGGGGCCTTCACCTGCCCGGGCATGGGCAATGGCTTCGCCCATCTTGCGTTCCACTTCAAGCACATCCATGCCGTCCAGTTGCATGCCGGGCACCTTGAAACTGATGCCGCGTTTGAACAGGTGTGTTTCCGCCGAGGCGCGATCCAGCGCCGTACCCATAGCGTACTGGTTGTTTTCCACCACGAAAACGACAGGCAGCTTCCACAGTGACGCCATATTCATCGATTCGTACACGGCCCCCTGATTAATGGCGCCATCGCCAAGAAAACACAGGGTGACACGGTTGTCCTTGCGGTACCACGATGAGAAACCAAATCCCAGACCGACGGGCACCTGCTCACCGACGATGCCATTGCCACCGGCAAAGTTGAGTTTGGCATCGAACATATGCATCGAACCACCCTTACCTTTGACAATACCGCCGGCACGACCCAGGAGTTCCGCCATGACGGCAGTCGGGTCTGCGCCACGCGCCAGTACATGGCCGTGATCGCGGTAACCGGTCATAAAATAATCGGAAGCCTCGGCCGCATGCTGTGCACCGACGCATACGGCTTCCTGTCCGTTGCACAAATGACAGAAGCCGCCGATTTTTTTCAGGCCATAAAGCTGGCCTGCCTTTTCCTCGAAACGACGTATGAACAGCATTGAGTCGTGCATGGCACGCAAGGTGTCGGCACTGTATTCACGGCCTTCATGGGTTATACTCTGACCGGATTTACCGGTATTTTTCTGCTTGGCAGACATGAACTCCCCCGTAACAGGTTAAGAGAGCGCATGATGCCCCAGCATGTTGTCAGCGGCAACCGGAAGCAGAAAAGGTGTTTTGCGACTTACATCACAGCTATGTGGCGCACCTGCCTTTATTTTTGGTGACTGGCCTATGTATTAGCTATGCTGTTAATGTAGCAGTTGATAATTTGAGAAACGGGGCAATTCATATATGGCGCGTACCATGGAGTTTTCGGAAGGTGATGTACTGATGGGGCAGGGTGATGATGATACGGCCGCCTACCTGATTCAGGACGGTTGGCTACAGGTGCGCCATAAAACAGCGAGTGGCGCGCTTGCAACGTCGACCCTGGGGCCCGGTGAGATCGTAGGCGAACTTGGATTGGCCGGAATCGTAAAGCAGCGCACCGCAACCGTAACAGCTTTGACGGATGGCCTGGTCGAGATTATTGACCGGGGCGCCCTGATTCGTTTGGTCAACGGACCAGGCAATCGTCTGGTGCCGCTACTCGCTGCCTTGTTTTCGCGGTTGCAGGATAGCCTGATTGAAGAGCCCGAACTGGATGACACGATGGTCATGCATGCCAAGCTTGAAGGTCTGAACGATAAGGCCAAGCGCGCACTGTGCAATCAACCGCGCATGATCACACGCTTGCCCTGGGTGTTTGGAGCCTATTCCGGGCCGGCCAGCGTAACCGACCTGTTCCAGGCACGCACACGCGTGGATGTGAAACTGGCGGGGGAAGGCAGGGCAATCCGTGCATGCCATGTGCAGATCGAAGCTGCGGAAGAAAAAGGATTGCAATTGCATCTGATAAATCATGGTGATTTCTGTGAGTTGAATGGTGAACGCATCGGTTATGGCAATGTCCCCACCATCGTGCCGTTGCCTGTCGGCGAACATATCCTGACTTTTGGTCAATCGGCCGATCCGTACCGTTTTGCTATTCGTGTTTTGTCGTAGGCGGCCCGGCTCCGCGTTACGGCATAAGCCCGAATCAATCATTACGGCTGTTCATAAATAATACAGGTTAGTATCCTCAAAATTCTGTGACAGGCCAGTTGCGTAAATCACTCCCGGAACCAGGGTCTGTTCACATAAAATCCAGGCATAGCGCTGCTGCCCGCGGACATTTTTGGCCGCTCCAGCGTTATTTCTCACTGATGTGCATTCAGCACACTGCACTCGAAATGCCTCGCAGCACCCCAAAAATGACCACGTCGCTATGCCTGGATTTTATGTGAACAGACCCTAGAGTGCCGCGCCCCGTCAACTGACCAGGAGCCGCCATGTTTCAGCTATATTACGATCACGCCGCCAAGGCCAGGGATGATATTTTATCCGGTTTGACGGTGGCCTTTGCACTGGTGCCGGAAGCGATCGCATTCGCCTTTGTTGCCGGCGTTAATCCACTGGTCGGCCTGTATGGTGCCTTTCTGATGGGGCTGGTCACTTCACTGGTCGGCGGTCGCCCGGGCATGATTTCCGGCGCTACAGGTTCGATGGCGGTGGTTATGGTGGCGCTGGTCGCCCAGTACGGCGTGGAATATCTGTTTCTCACCGTGGTCCTGACCGGCATGCTGCAAATGATGTTTGGTGCTGCCAAATTCGGTAAATATATTCGTATGGTACCCTATCCGGTGATGCTGGGCTTCGTGAACGGTTTAGCCATTGTGATTTTTCTGGCGCAGATGGATCATTTCAGGAGCGAAGGTCCGGATGGCGTCATGCACTGGCTGGGAGGCGGTCCGCTGTTCACCATGCTTGGGCTGGTGGCGCTGACCATGGCCATCATGTTTTTCCTGCCCAAAATAACCCGCGCCATTCCGGCCGGTTTAGCGGCCATTATCACCATCAGCCTCATCGTTATTTTCGGTGGGCTGGATACCAAATCGGTCGGAGACATTGCCGACATTAGCGGTGGCTTCCCGGCTTTTCATATCCCGGCCGTGCCATTCAATCTTGAAACTCTCGGGATCATTTTCCCCTATGCTGTCATTCTGGCCGGAGTCGGCCTGATCGAATCGCTGCTGACGATGAGCGTAGTCGATGAGATAACCGGTAGCCGCGGACAGGGCAACCGTGTCTCCATCGGGCAGGGACTGGCCAATACCGTGAACGGCTTTTTCGGCGGCATGGGTGGTTGCGCCATGATCGGACAAACCATGATCAATGTTTCATCCGGTGGCTTGCGCAACCTGTCCGGCATTGCCGCTGCACTGTTCCTGTTGGTATTTATCATGTTCGCATCCGGCCTGATCGCCATGGTGCCGGTGGCAGCACTGGTCGGCCTGATGTTCATGGTGGTCATCGGTACTTTCGAATGGGGTAGCTTCAATTTACTGAACAAAATTCCACGCGAAGACTCCTTTGTAGGCATTCTGGTTGCCGTGGTTACCGTCTTCACCGATCTGGCCACCGCTGTCATCATCGGTGTCATTGCTACGGCGCTGGTCTTCGCCTGGAAGCAGGCCCGCCATATCTACGTCACCAAAGAAGACAACGAGGATGGTTCGAGGGTATACCGGGTTCACGGGCCGCTGTTTTTCGCATCGGTACACCGTTTCAATGAACTGTTTGATCCGGCCAATGATCCCGGTGATGTTTATATTGATTGCGCCATGTCCCGTATCGCCGATCATTCAGCCATTGAAGCAATCGACAACCTGGCAGACAGGTACAAAAAAGCTGGCAAGAATCTACACTTGAAACACCTGAGCCCCGAGTGCAGAAAACTTCTGACCACAGCGGCCGACCTGGTAGAAGTTAATATCAAGGAAGATCCGGACTATCATATCGCTGATGATAAATTGGCTTAAGAGTCTGCCGGACGTGGGGGAGGCGGGCGATGAAGGAGGACAGATATGGCGGATAGCAACCGGCTGGTTTACTCCACCGAGCATGGGCAGATCGATAAGCCGATGCGCGGCAAGGGTAAAAAGAAATCGAAGCAGCAGGCACAGGCTGCAACCGCTAAAAACCCGGCCAAACAGGGCGTGCGCATTCGCCGTGAAGTGAAGGGGCGGAGAGGAAAGACGGTGTGCGTGGTTGATGGCCTGCATTTGCCAGAGAACGAGTTGAAGTTACTTCTCAAGCGCCTGAAGGGAAAGCTGGGTACCGGTGGCGCAGTCAAAAACAACAACCTTGAGATTCAGGGCGATCACTGCGAAAAGCTGTTGCTCCTGCTCGAACAGGAAGGACATAAAGCCAAACGCGCCGGTGGTTGAAGCCGTTGCTGATTTGAGGCGAAAAAACTGTTGACAGTCAATGGCTTGTTCCCACTATTGGCACTCCTTCAGAGAGAGTGCTAAAAACTTTCTCCGAAGGGGTTGAATCAGCCAATGGCTGACCCCATAAACTTATTCCGACAATAAAGCATAAGGAGTAGCAACGATGGCAACAAAGGTTCGTCCTTTACATGATCGTGTGATCGTCCGCCGTCTGGACGAGGAAGAAAAATCTACCGGAGGCATCATTATCCCGGATACAGCCAAGGAAAAGCCGGTACAGGGTGAAGTGGTAGCCGCTGGAAAGGGTAAAATTCTGGAGAATGGCGATGTGCGTCCGCTGGACGTCAAGGCTGGCGACAAGGTTATATTTTCCAAATATGCCGGTACCGAGATCAAGCTCGACGGCAAGGAACTCTTGATGATGCGCGAGGATGACATCCTCGGCGTAATCGAATCCTGATAAATTAGAGAAAACAAGGAGATAGAAGAATGGCAGCAAAAGACATTCATTTCGGTGAAGATGCCCGCTCGCAGATGATGCGTGGGGTCAATCAACTGGCCGACGCTGTAAAGGTTACATTGGGTCCGAAGGGCCGCAATGTCGTACTCGACAAATCATGGGGCGCCCCGACCATTACCAAGGACGGCGTAACCGTCGCCAAGGAAATCGAGCTGGAAAACAAGTTTGAGAATATGGGTGCGCAGATGGTCAAGGAAGTAGCTTCCAAGACGGCTGATATTGCCGGTGACGGCACCACCACCGCTACGGTTCTGGCTCAGTCCATTGCCAAAGAAGGCGTCAAAGCGGTAGCCGCTGGCATGAATCCGATGGACGTCAAGCGTGGTGTAGATAAAGCAGTGGATACCCTCGTTGTGGAATTGACGAAGCTTTCCAAAGAGGTCAAGAACCAGGAAGAAATCGCTCAGGTTGGCACCATTTCGGCCAACGGCGATCCTGAAATCGGCCAGATTATCGCTGATGCGATGGACAAGGTCGGTAAGGAAGGCGTGATTACCGTGGAAGAGGCCAAGGGTCTGGAAACGGAACTGGATGTCGTTGAAGGTATGCAGTTCGATCGCGGTTATTTGTCACCTTATTTTGTTACCGATGCGGAGCGCATGGAGGCGAATGTTCAGGATCCATACATCCTGCTACACGAGAAGAAGATTTCCAATATGCGCGATCTTCTGCCTGTGCTGGAGGCCGTGGCCCGTTCCGGTAAGCCGCTGCTGATTATCGCCGAGGATATCGAAGGCGAGGCGCTGGCGACACTGGTGGTCAACAAGGTTCGCGGTGTGGTCAATGTGGCTGCCGTCAAGGCACCGGGTTTCGGCGATCGCCGCAAGGCGATGCTGGAAGACATGGCTATTCTGACTGGCGGCAAGGTTATTTCCGAGGAATTGGGACTGAAGCTTGAGAACGTTACTGTTGACGATCTGGGTACTGCGGCTAACGTCAAGATCACCAAGGATACGACCACCATCGTGAATGGCGCTGGCGCCAAGGCTGATATCGAGGGCCGTGTGGGTCAGATTCGCAAGCAGATTGAAGAGACTACTTCCGATTACGACAAGGAGAAGCTGCAGGAACGTCTGGCCAAGCTGGCTGGTGGCGTAGCGGTTATCAAGGTCGGTGCGGCGACGGAAGTGGCCATGAAGGAAAAGAAGGATCGTGTGGATGATGCCCTGCATGCCACCCGCGCTGCCGTGGAAGAAGGCATTGTGGCTGGCGGTGGTGTCGCCCTGATCCGTGCGCGCAAGGTGCTGGATGGTCTGAAGAGTGACAATCACGACCAGGAGGTTGGCATTGCGGCCGTATACCGCGCAGTGGAATCGCCGTTGCGCCAGATCGTGGTCAACTGTGGTGATGAAGCATCGGTCGTGGTGAACGAGGTTGAAAATAACAAGGAAGTCAATTTCGGTTACAACGCGGCAACCGAAGAATATGGCAACCTCGTGGAACAGGGCGTGATCGACCCGACCAAGGTGGTTCGTTCAGCACTGCAGAATGCGGCTTCCATCGCTGGCCTACTGATCACTACCGAAGCTATGATAGCCGAAGCGCCGAAGCCGGAACCAGCTGCGCCAGCAGGTGGTGGCGATATGGGCGGCATGGGTGGTATGGGCGGTATGATGTAGTCATCCCGTTCGGATGTTGTTTGGAAGGCGGCCTGAAAAGGCTGCCTTCTTTTTTTGTGGTATGTAACAAAGGATATACATTTGATATATCCAACTGTCCGGCTATACTTTCAGCATGGTTTTGACTCGGAGTATTCATAAATCGCCGTGATGATTGCGCCGAACCTTTGTTCGCAACGGATGCTTGCGAAGAAGTGTGTAGCAGCGCTTACGGACGCCTGATCAGGTGAATTGCGTTTGCGCAAGAGAATATACCCTGGGGTAGCAAGGATTTGTTGAGGACAAAGGAACAAGCAAGGGCGCGGCAGTATTTATAAATAGTCCGGGTTAAGGAGGTTATGATGAAATCAGTGAACACCACAGTATTCAAGAGCAATAAAACACAGGCTGTACGCTTGCCCAAAGCGGTTGCCTTGCCGGAGTCCGTCAAGAAAGTAGAAATTGTTGCCGTGGGCAATACGCGGATCATTACGCCTGCCGGTGAATCATGGGATTACTGGTTTGACGGCCCGGGCGTCTCGGATGACTTTATGAACGATCGTGATCAACCTGCGGATCAGCAACGGGAGCCTTTTTAACCTGCACTATTCATGAATCGCCGTGATGATCGCGCCGGGCCTTTGTTCGCAACGAATGCTTGCGATGAAGGGCGTAGCTATGCTTACGGACGCCTGAGTAAGGATTCGTTGCGGGCAAAGGAACAAGCGAGGACGCGGCAGAATTTATAAATAGTGCGGGTTAGCTCATGCTGAAATACATGCTGGATACCAACATCGTGATCTACACGATCAAAAATCGTCCTTCGCAAGTCTGTGAACGGTTCAAGCAGCATGAAGGTCAGATGTGCATCTCTTCAGTATCGCTTGGAGAACTGATTTGTGGCGCTGAGCGATCCACCCAGACCGAGCGGAATCTGGCAGACATCAACGGCCTGATTGCACGCCTGGATGTTGTATCATTTGACCAACACGGTTCAGAGCATTTTGGTCAATTAAGAGCAGAGCTTTATCAGATTGGGCAACCTATTGGGCCGTACGATATGATGATTGCCGGTCATGCACGATCAATGGGACTCATTCTGGTAACCAACAATATGAAAGAATTCGAGTGCGTTCCGGGACTACGGATTGAGAATTGGGCCTGACTGTCACTATGGTGGAATTTATCAATAGCTTATGAAAAAATAATGGACAGCAGGAGTGATATGGTTGAGCGGAGAATTAAGTGTATTTAGTAAACCGTCACCGTAACTCCCTAATACCATTATCGAACGGGGTAAAACGGCCAAAGTTGACCCTTCGAGCAAACATAGAATGTCACAATGAAAGACCCCATTGGTTTTGGGCAAGTTCGCAGGCCGCGATCTGGGAAAGATTGAAGTGCCAGAGAAGGGCGATTTTGGCGCGGCGTTGCTCGCCGCAGGCATGGCCAAGGAATACCACGGTGGCCGTGGTGCGGTGATTGAACTACAGTTTGGCATGATTCGTGCGATAAGGTTGGCATGGATCGTCTCCCCGAAGGTTTGTTTCCTGTTGCCTCAATTGGAAAGCTGCTACAGTATGTGCAACGAAGGAGTTAAATCAGTTGGAATGGTTTGTCGATCTAGTAAAACAGATTGGATGGGTTGAAGGGCTGTTTACAGTCTTTTTTTTAGGCGCGCACCGTGTGTTGTATAAGTTGTATTTTGGCCGCCTAGATGACAGACAAAAGGAGATAGACAGATTGGCTCAGGACAATCGAGAGTATCGCGAACGGTTTCTGGCAATAACTGATGACCGATTTAGTTACGACCCGCAAAAGAAGAAAGTGAGAAAACCAAAAGGGAGGAGATGATGCT
>CAZEMN010000037.1:0-14811 GCA_964513335.1 uncultured Zetaproteobacteria bacterium
CGCGAAGGTGGCCGTACGGTCGGCGCTGGCGTCGTTACCGAAATTATTAAGTAGGGGGGCTTTTGTGGCTGCCGAAACGATTCGTATCCGATTGAAGGCATTTGACCATCGCATTCTGGACAAGAGTGCGGCGGACATCGTGTCCACGGCCAAGCGCACGGGCGCTGTGGTTCGCGGTCCGATTCCATTGCCGACACGGATTGAAAAATTCTGCGTAATCAAGAGTCCGCACAAGGACAAGGATTCGCGGGAACAGTTTGAAATCCGCACCCACAAGCGGTTGCTGGATATTGACAGTCCGACGCCGCAGACCGTAGATGCGTTAATGAAACTTGATCTTCCGTCCGGTGTGGACGTTGAGATCAAGCTGTAGGAGATAAGAAATGGCTGCTGGATTGATCGCCCGTAAGGCGGGCATGACACAGGTGTTCACCGGGGAAGGTGCTGCTGTGCCGGTGACGGTGCTTGATATAGAGCCGTGCCATGTGGTGGCGTTGCGTACAAACGAGAAAGATGGCTATGATGCCATTCAGGTGGGCTTTGGCTCCGCACCCCGCAAGCAGTCCCGCGCTGTGCAGGGTCACTATGCCAAACAGGGCCAGGATGTTATGCATGGTCTGAAGGAATTTCGTACGGCGGTTGATGATACTTTCGAAATTGGCCAGGAATTGACGCCGGAGATGTTTGAGGCAGGTCAGAAGGTTGATGTTTCCGCCACATCCAAAGGACGTGGTTTTGCCGGTGTGATGAAGCGTTACAACTTTGCCGGTGGCCGCGCCAGCCATGGTGCTGAAAAAGTCCATCGCCAGATGGGTTCAACCGGCCAGTGTCAATGGCCCGGGCGCGTGTTTCCGGGTAAGAAAATGCCGGGTCATTATGGTTCCATGCGTGTGACCACCCAGAATCTGGAAATTGTACGTGTGGATGCCGAGTCCAGCCGTATTTTGGTAAAGGGTGCGGTTCCGGGTCCGAAGAACGGGCTTGTTGAACTGCGTCCGGCAGTGAAGGGAGCGTAAAATGCCTGAAGTGTCAGTTGTTGATCAGAACAACAAGCCGGTCGGCAAGCAAAAGCTGAACGATGCAGTGTTCGGCCTTGATGCGGATACAGGTTTCGTGCACAGGGTCTATTCGGCGCTTTCCGCCGGACAGCGTGCCGGGACACATAAAACCAAGAGCCGTGCCGAAGTATCCGGTGGTGGTAAGAAGCCATGGAAGCAGAAGGGTACGGGCCGCGCCCGACAGGGTTCGACACGTGCCGCACAATGGCGTCATGGAGGTGTTGCACACGGGCCGTCTCCACGCTCATACGAAACGCGGATTAACAAAAAGGAACGTCGCCGTGCCTTGTGTCTGGTGCTTTCAAGCCATGTGCGCGATGGCCGTTTGACGGTGCTGGACAAGTTTGAGTTGAAGGCCATCAGGACCAAAGAGTTTGTACAGGTAATGAAAACGCTGGATGCAAATAGTGCTTTGATTGTGCTGGATGGAGAAAACCGGGAAGTTGCGTTATCGGGCCGCAATGTGCCGAATACAAAAGTGGTGCTGGATGGGCAGGTGAATTTGCATGATCTGCTGAAATATGACCGGCTGGTCTTGACGCAGACTGTTGTTGAGAAGCTGGAGGGTCGGTTGTCATGAGTACGACATTTGAAGATTTTAGAACCCTGCGCCGTCCCGTGGTGACGGAAAAGAGTTATGCTGCTCAGGGGGCGGCCAATCAATATAGCTTTCGTGTGGAGTCGAGCGCAACCAAACGGCAGATCAAACATGCGATTGAATCCATTTTCGAGGTGAAAGTGGAAAAAGTTCAGGTGATAAACATGCCCGGCAAACCGAAACGCCGGGGCACACATGCCGGATTCCGTTCGGGCTACCGCAAAGCGGTGGTGCGATTGGCGGAAGGTGAAACACTGGATGTGGCGGAAGAGGCATAAATCATGGCGCTGAAAATATTGAAACCCACTACCAATGGCTCACGCGGACGCGTGGCTGTTGTTAATCCCGATTTACACAAGGGGCGGGCGGAGCGCAGCCTGACCAAAGGACTGACCAAAAAGGGCGGGCGTAACAACAATGGCCGCATTACGACCCGGCACCAGGGCGGAGGCCACAAGCGCCTGTACCGCATAGTGGACTTCAAACGTGACAATTACGGTGTTGCCGGGCGCGTAGAGCGTATTGAGTATGATCCGAACCGCAGCGCACATATCGCCTTGATTGTGTTTGGCAATGGCGACAAGCGGTATATTCTGGCCCCGCAGGGCCTGCGTCCCGGCGATACGGTGATGAGTGGACCGGATGCAGAGATGCGTCCCGGCAATGCCATGCAAATTGCCAATATCCGTGTTGGTACCATGCTGCACAATGTGGAACTCAAGCCTGGCAAGGGTGGCCAGCTTGCGCGCAGTGCAGGTATCGGAATCCAGTTGATGGGTAAGGAAGGTGGCCGGGCAGTGCTGAAATTGCCGTCTGGAGAGTTCCGGCGTGTGGATGCCCGCTGTATGGCCAGTATCGGCGTCGTTGCCAATGGCGATCATTCCAACCGTAAGGTAGGAAAAGCCGGACGCACCCGCTGGCTGGGCGTACGGCCGACGGTTCGGGGTGTGGTGATGAACCCTGTGGATCACCCGCATGGTGGTGGCGAAGGGCGCACTTCCGGCGGTCGTCATCCGGTGACGCCGTGGGGCGTGCCGACCAAGGGACACAAGACACGCAACAAGAATAAGGCGTCGAATCGCGATATCATTCGCCGCCGCAAGCAGAAGTGAGGTAAGTCATGGCGCGTTCGTTGAAGAAGGGAGCCTATATCGAGGCTTCATTACAGAAGAAAGTGGATACCGCGCAGGGGGGCAGCCAGAAAGGGGTGATCAAGACATGGTCCCGCCGTTCGACCATCGCCCCGGACTTCGTTGGATTAAACTTTGCCGTACATAACGGCAATAAATTTATTCCGGTGTTTGTATCCGAGAATATGGTGGGACATAAATTGGGCGAGTTTGCACCAACAAGGACCTACTATGGTCATGGTGCGGACAGAAAGTCGAAGAGGTAACAGGCCATGACAGAGGAAGTACGTGCTTTGGCGAAAGAAAGCCAGATTAGCCCACAGAAGGCGCGGTTGATCGCGAATGAGATTCGGGGTCTTGCCGTGGGACGTGCCCTGGCTGTATTGGCATTGTCGCCCAAGAAGGGTGCCCGCCTGATGGAAAAGGTTCTGAAATCGGCCATTGCCAATGCTGAGCAGAATCATGGCCTGGATGTGGATGAACTGATGGTTTCGACGGTTCGCGTAGATGAAGGACAGGTTTTGAAGCGCTGGAGGCCGAAGGGTATGGGTCGTATTCGCAAACGTTACAAACGCCGGAGTCACTTGACTGTGGCCGTTCGCGAGCGTGGTTAGGCAAGTTTAAGTTAACGGAGTTGATGCATGGGACAAAAAGTTAATCCAATTGGTTTTCGCGTAGGCGTAACTCGCGGTTGGGAATCACAGTGGTATGCCGAAAAGAATTTCGGGGCTTTACTGCTGGAGGATATTCGCCTTCGGGAATACGTTAAAAAGCGCTTGAAGCATGCCTATGTGTCCCGCATTTTAATTGAACGACCCGCCGGCAAGCTGAAGATAACGGTGCATACCGCCCGTCCCGGCGTAGTGATTGGCAAGAAAGGCGCGGATATTGAGGCCTTGCGTAAGGATCTTCACCGCATGACGGGCCAGGATGTAGACGTTTATATTATGGAAATACGTCAGGCCGAGGCCGAGGCGCAACTGGTAGCCGAAAATATTGCTTTCCAGCTGGAACGCCGCGTGGCATTCCGCCGGGCGATGAAGCGTTCCATGCAGGGCGCCTTGCGCATGGGGGCCAAGGGAGTGCGTGTGAAATGCTCAGGCCGTTTGGGGGGTGCCGAGATTGCACGCACGGAAGGCTACCGTGAGGGACGTGTCCCGTTGCACACGCTGCGGGCCGATGTGGATTACGGATTTGCCGAAGCGCACACCACCTATGGCATCATTGGTGTCAAGGTTTGGGTATTCAAGGGTGAGAAAATCGGCGAAGCCGAAGAAAAAAGCACATAAGTTACGAGGATAGAAGATTATGTTGCAACCGAAAAAAATTCGCTGGCGCAAGCACCACAAGGAATTACAACGCCTGCGTGGAATTACGCCGCGTGGCGCCAGCCTGAATTTTGGCCAGTTTGGCTTGAAAGCCATGGAGCCGGGCCGTATTACGGCGCGCCAGATTGAAGCCGCACGTATCGCCATGACCCGCCATATTAAACGGCAGGGCCGCATCTGGATTCGTATGTTTCCGGATTTACCCGTGTCTTCCAAGCCGGCTGAAGTTCGTATGGGTAAAGGTAAGGGCGCACCTGAATTTTGGGTGGCCGCCGTGCGTATGGGCCGTATTTTATATGAAATGGATGGCGTGGAGGAAAGCACTGCGCGTGAGGCGTTGGCACTGGCGGCATCCAAACTGCCGATTCGCACCAAGGTAGTCGTACGCGGAGTGGGCCGATGAGTGATATGAAAAAAACAAAAGATTTGCGTGGCATGTCCGAAGACGACCTGAAAGAACGTATGGATGAACTGGCCGCCGAGGCCATGAAACTGCGGTTTCAGCAGGCAACCATGCAATTGACCCATACCGCACGCCCGACACAGCTGCGGCGCGAGGTCGCCCGGATTAAAACCATTCTGGCGGAACGTTCGCGTCAGGGAGTTGAAGCATGAGTGAACAGAAAAGCAACAAGCGCGTGCTGGAAGGCGTTGTGCTGAGTAACAAGACGGAAAAGACGATTGTAGTACAGGTGGAACGCAAGTTTTTGCATCCACAATACCGCAAAACGATTCGTGCCCACAAAAAGTACATGGCGCATGACGAATCCAATGAGTGCAACATCGGAGATACTGTACGTATCATCGAGTCCAGGCCGCTGTCACGACGCAAACGCTGGGCGTTGGATTCTATTGTAACCCGCGCCGAGCAGTTGTAGGCGCGCATTAGGGGACCAGGAAATGATTCAGACCGAAACCATACTTGAAGTTGCGGATAATTCCGGCGCAAGACGGGTTGCTTGCATTAAAGTGCTCGGCGGATCCAAGCGGCGCTATGCCCGTGTTGGCGATGTGATCGTCGTGGCGATAAAAGATGCCATGCCCGGTGGTAAGGTAAAAAAAGGGCAGGTGGCGAAAGCTGTGGTCGTTCGTACGGCAAAGGAGTTCCGCCGCCCGGACGGCAGTTCCATCCGTTTTGACCAGAATGCGGCTGTGCTGTTGACGGCCCAGGGCGAACCGGTGGGGACGCGTATTTTTGGTCCGGTTACACGTGAACTGCGCGGTAAGGGGTATATGAAGATCATTTCTTTGGCCCCGGAAGTTTTGTAGGCCGGTTTTCAGGAGAAGATAATGAGTGCAATGACAAAAACCCGTATCCATCGCGATGATGAAATTGTCGTCATTGCCGGGCGCGACAAGGGCGCACGCGGTAAAGTTATTCGTACACTGCCGGCCAATGGAAAGGTGTTGGTGGCCAAGGTGAATATGGTAAAACGGCATACGCGCCCGTCGCAGAACAGCAAAGGCGGTATCATTGAAAAGGAAGCGCCGATCGCGCTTTCTAACGTGCAGTATTATTGTCCGAGCTGCAAGGCCGGAGTACGGCTTGGCGCCAAGGCGCTGGAAGACGGACGCAAGGTACGCACCTGCAAAAAATGCGGTGAAGTGCTGGATCGATAGGAGTTATTGAGATGGCTCGATTGAGAGAAACATATAAAGCCGACATCAAACCCGCCTTGCAGAAGGAACTGGGTATTAAGAATGTTATGGCCGTACCATCAATCAGTAAGATTGTGGTCAATATGGGTGTAGGCGAAGCAGCGCAAAATTCCAAACTGCTTGAGGGTGCAGTCGTCGATATGACGGCCATTACCGGTCAGAAGCCGGTAGTGACAAAGGCACGCGTATCTATAGCCAACTTCAAGTTACGCGAAGGCATGGGTGTAGGCTGCCGGGTGACGTTGCGTGGAGCGCAGATGTGGGAGTTTATGGATCGTCTGGTCAATATCGCTTTGCCGCGCATCCGTGACTTCAAGGGTGTCAGTCCCAAATCGTTTGACGGGCGTGGCAATTATACATTAGGAATCAAGGAACAGATTATTTTTCCGGAAATTGAATACGACAAGGTGGATAAAATTCGCGGTATGGATATCACGATTTGTACCACCGCCAGAACAAACGAGGAAGGACTGGCATTGCTCAAACATTTCCGCATGCCGTTCCGGAATTAAGGAGTAAGTCAATGGCAACCAAGGCAATGATTGCGAAATGCAATCGTAAACCGAAATTCAAGGTGCGCGGTTATACCCGCTGCCAGCTGTGTGGACGACCCCATTCGGTCTATCGCAAGTTTGGCATTTGCCGTATTTGCCTGCGCAAGCGTGCCCTGTCCGGTGAGATTCCGGGCATGGTCAAATCGAGTTGGTAGGAGAATTGCCATGATGATGGATCGAATTGCAGACATGTTGACCCGTATTCGCAATGCGCAGGTTGCCAGGTTGGAAAAAGTGGAAATGCCAGCCAGCAGTATATTGAGTGCGTTGGCCGAAATCCTGAAAGAAGAGGGTTATGTGCAAGCGGTAAAGGCATATAACCACAAGGGCAACAAGCATTTGCGGCTTATTCTGCGTTATGATGATGAGGGCAAGCCGGTAATCCGCGAGATTAAACGTGTGTCCAAGCCGGGGCGCCGTGTGTATGCCAATTCTGATGAATTGCCTCGGGTTAAAAGAGGTTACGGCATGGCGATTGTCAGCACATCGCATGGTGTGATGACCGATAAACGTGCACGTGCCGCCCATATTGGTGGTGAAATCCTATGTACGGTATTTTGAGGTAATAAGTATGTCTCGTATTGGAAAACAACCGATCACCGTGCCCGGTGGCGTGGAAATCAGGATTCAGGGTCATTCCGTGACGGTCAAGGGACCCCGGGGCGAACTTGTTTCACCATTGTTTGAAGGGATTGTAGCTGCACAGGAGGGCGATAGCCTGAGCTTGCAATGTGCTGACCTGAGCAACAAGGCGATGAAGTCAAAATATGGTCTGGCGCGCGCACTTCTGGCGAATGTAATTACTGGCGTTAGCAAGGGTTTTGAGCGCGTGCTGGAGTTGAGAGGTGTGGGTTATCGCGCCCAGGTTCAGGGTAAGAGTTTGAATCTGTCGCTTGGTTTTTCGCATCCGGTTGTTTATGCCATACCGGAAGGTGTGGAGGCCAAAGTGGAACAGAACCGCATCACACTGAGTGGTATCGACAAGCAGAAGGTGGGTCAGACTGCTGCCGAGATTCGTGCTTTCCGTCCGCCAGAACCCTACAAGGGCAAGGGCGTTCGCTATGCAGATGAACGTGTGAAGATGAAAGAAGGTAAGAAGGCTTAGTGTTTCGTCCCATGAATTCATTGCCTCTCAGAGCCTCTCCCATGATCCAAGGCAAGGCGCGTTCCGCCGCTAATGGCGAGCCCTTGGCAAGAGACGCAACGTCGCATTGGATCATGGGAGAGGCTCCCTTCGGGCGAGGTTGGACGGGCGTGCGGCGGTGTTGCGCTTGCTTGAATTGGCTACGGCCAGTCCTGCACTCGCGCGTCTTGCCGCCCATCCCGTCCAGCCTTGCTGAGAGGCAACGAATTCATGGGACGGAACACAAGGAGGATTTCAATGTCTGCGAAGCGTTATGAACATGATTCAGCCGTGCGCCGGGCAACCCGGGTGCGTGCGCGCGTCAAGGCGTCCGGGCATCTGCGTTTGAGCATCTTCCGCTCTGCCCGTCACATCTATGCACAGGTGATCGACGATGCGGCAGGCAAGACGCTGGTGACTGCATCAAGCCTTGATTCTTCGGTCAAGGCCGGTGGCAATAAACAGGCGGCTGAAGCTGTGGGTAAATTGCTGGGTGAGCGTGCAAAGAAGGCGGGCATCAAAAAAGTGGCCTTCGATCGTGGCAGATTTTCCTACCATGGCCGCGTGCAGGCCCTGGCCGAAGGCGCCCGTGGCGCCGGGCTGAAGTTTTAGTGCCCTGTTTATGGAACAAGACACTTAGGAGTGATTGAATGATCAATACTGAAGAACTGGAGTTGACCGAGAAACTCGTGCACATCAACCGTGTAGCCAAAACGGTCGCTGGTGGCCGGCGTATGGGGTTTTCGGCTCTGATGGTTGTCGGCGATGGCAACGGACATGTCGGTTTCGGACATGCCAAGGCCAAGGAAGTGCCCGAGGCCATTCGTAAGGCCAACGAAATCGCACGGCGTACGCTGATCAGCGTGCCACGCAAAGATGGTACGATTCACTATGAGGTCATTGGCCGCCAGGATGCGTCGCGTGTGATGCTCAAGCCTGCCAGCGAAGGTACTGGCGTGATCGCCAGCAGCAGTGTGCGTGCTGTGATGGATGCGGCAGGTATCCGTGATGTGTTGACCAAATGCCTGGGTTCACGCAATCCACTCAATTTGATTCGTGCTACATTTAATGGGCTGCGGGCGCTGGAAACACCGGAGCAGATCGCTGAGCGCCGTGGTAAAAGCAGGCAGGGAGCTTAACATGAGTAAGAAAAATGTGATTCGTGTGCGCCAGGTTAAAAGTGGCACCGGGTATGCCAAAGATCAGAAAGCTACCCTGCGGGGCTTGGGGTTTCGTCGTATGAATCAGGTGGTGGAACTGGAAGATACACCGGCGATTCGTGGCATGGTTCACAAGGTCTGTCACCTTGTGCGCATTGAAGCTTAAGGAGTCGAACGCATGAAGCTGAATGATCTTAAAGCGACCAAAGGAGCCCGGCGCGATCGTAAGCGCCTGGGGTGCGGCGTGGGTTCCGGTCAGGGAAAAACTGGCGGACGCGGACACAAGGGACAAAAATCACGTACCGGTGGTTCGGTTGCCCGCGGTTTTGAAGGCGGACAGATGCCACTGATCCGGCGCGTTCCGAAGCGCGGGTTTACACCACTGACCAGAAATTCGTATCAACTTGTGAATGTTGAGCAACTGGAGCGATTCGATACCGGTACGCATGTGGATGCAGCCTCACTGTTTGAGGCAGGCCTTATTCGCAATGCGGTTTCATCCGTCAAGCTGCTTGGCAATGGCGATCTGTCCAAGAAACTGGACATTGCCGTGACAGCGGCATCGGCACAGGCCACCAAAAAGGTTGAAGCAGCAGGTGGAAGCCTGAAGCTGACTGCAGCTTGACACTGGAGCGGTGGATATGTTTGATGATGTCGTAACAATGCCCTCCATGGCCTTTTCACTCCAAGGAAAGCGAAAAGTGCGATTTTCACTTTCCATACAAATCAAGTCATTGATTTGCGCGCCCGTTCATGGGCGCGTTGATGACTTCTTGCGAAGTTATCATGTTTGAACGCGCAGGCCAGATGGGCGGACTTGCCGATATGGGCAAGATTCCCGAACTAAAGAGCAGGGTTCTTTTTACCCTGGGAATGCTGGTGGTATATCGCCTTGGCGCGCACATCCCGGTGCCGGGGATCGATGCCGGTGTGCTGGCCGAGATATTCAAACAGGCGCAAGGCACGATGCTGGGCATGTTTGATATGTTTTCCGGCGGTGCTTTGCGAAGACTTACGATCTTTGCGTTAGGCATCATGCCCTACATTTCTGCGGCAATTATTCTTCAATTGATGACCGTAGTGTCGCCGAAGCTGGAACAACTCAAGAAAGAAGGTGAAGCAGGGCGGCGTCAGATTACCCAATACACCCGCTACGGTACAGTTGTGTTGGCTCTGTTTCAGTCTGTGGGCATTGCGATTGGCATGGAATCCTTCTCCGTGAATGGCATGCCGGCTGTGATCGATCCCGGTTGGGCCTTCCGTCTGATGACCGTACTGACGCTTACTTCCGGTACGATTTTTCTGATGTGGGTGGGCGAGCAAATTACCGAACGTGGTATTGGCAATGGTATTTCCATGATTATCTTCGCCGGTATTGTCGCCGGACTCCCGCAAGCGATTGGTGGAACACTGGAGTTGGCGCGCACGGGTGAATACACGGCATTCACGGTGCTATTCCTCTTTGCGACTGCCGTTGTGGTGACGGGTGTGGTCGTCTGGTTTGAGCGGGCGCAACGTCGCATTCCTATCCAGTATGCCAAGCGGCAGGTTGGCAATCGACTGTATGGCGGCAAGTCCTCATTCCTTCCCCTTAAAGTGAATACAGCCGGCGTGATTCCGCCAATTTTTGCCTCCAGCCTGATTCTGTTGCCTGCCACGTTTGCCCAGTTCACGAAGAATGCGGAAGGGTTTGGCTGGCTGGGGGATATTTCGGCTCTGCTTAGTCCGGGGAACTGGTTGTATATGGCGCTGTTTTCCGGTCTGATCGTCTTTTTCTGTTTCTTCTATACAGCCATCGTATTCAATCCCAAGGAAACCGCCGATAATCTGAAGAAACATGGCGGTTTTATTCCGGGTATTCGTCCCGGGCAGAAGACAGCAGAGTATATTGATTCCGTGTTGACGCGCTTGACGGTAACAGGCGCTATCTATGTCACGCTGGTTTGCCTGCTGCCGCAGTATTTGATTTCAGAACTGTCCGTGCCGTTCTACTTTGGTGGCACCAGCCTGTTGATTGTCGTGGTAGTGACCATGGATACGATGTCCCAGATTCAGGCGCATCTGCTCTCGCACCAGTATGAGGGCATGATGAAACAGGCTCGATTGAAAACAGGGCGGTGATGAGCCGCTGATGAATCTGGTTCTTTTTGGGCCTCCGGGTGTGGGTAAAGGCACTCAGGGCGAACGTTTTTCATCGGAGAACAGCATTAACCACCTTGCCATGGGCGACATTCTCCGTGCCGCCGTGCGTGATGCGACCGAGGCCGGGAAACAGGCCAAGGCTTATATGGATGAGGGAAAACTCGTTCCCGATGATGTGGTTGTATCCATGATTGAAGATCGAATTGTCAAAGATGATGCCGCAGGGTTTCTCCTGGATGGGTTTCCCCGGAATGTGGCGCAGGCAAAAGCCCTGGATGCCATGCTCGCGCATCATCGCCTCACGCTGGACAAGATCGTATTCATGGATGCGCCTGAGGGGGATTTGCTTGAGCGGTTAAGCGGGCGGCTTATTTGCAGGGCTTGCGGTTTTGGATTTCATCGGCATTATTCGCCCCCCCGCGAGTCAGGGCGCTGCGACCGCTGTGACGGTGAGTTGTATCAGCGAGAGGATGATCGTGAAGAGGTGATTGCCAATCGTTTACGTGTCTACAGAGATCAGACTGAGCCTTTGCTTGTGTATTATAATGGCAGGCCGGGTTTTATCAGGCTCGATGCTTCCGGGGAAATGCAGGCGGTTTATACCGCACTGAAAGAGGCGGTTAGAGACTAAAACATGGCAAAAGAAGATATCATTGAAATGTCAGGGGAAGTGACCGAGAAACTTCCCAATGCCATGTTCAAGGTCAAGCTGGAGAATGATCACGAGGTCCTGGCCACGATTTCGGGCAAGATGCGTAAGTATTACATCCGCATTCTTCCCGGCGACAAGGTTACGGTGGAAATCTCGCCGTATGATCTTTCCCGTGGTCGCATCAGTTATCGTGAGAAGTAAGAATAAGTCCGCTGGTAGCGGGCAGGAGGCAGCATGAAGGTTCGGGCATCCGTAAAGAAAATGTGCAGCAAATGCCGTGTGATCAAGCGCCGTGGCGTGATTCGCATCATCTGCGAGAATCCGCGGCACAAGCAACGACAGGGATAAGTTTTTTTATGCAACGCGACACGAGAACGCACTTGCAGGAGACCGGCTTCACGGCTATCATCGCGCGCCCTTCACAAGCGTGTTATCGATTGTATGCGCTGGTATTTTACGGACAGGAGACATAAGTGGCACGTATCGCCGGAGTAAATATCCCGACCCAGAAACGCGTGGAAGTTGCGTTGACCTATATCTTTGGTATCGGGCGCTCCAGCTCCCGCAAGATTCTGGCCAAGGCCAAAATCAGCCCGGAGGTGCGCGTAAAGGACTTGACGGAAGCAGAAGTCACCAAGATTCGCGCCGCGATTGACAAGGATTATGCGGTTGAAGGTGATCGCCGCCGGGAAGTTTCCATGAGCATCAAGCGCTTAACCGACTTGGGCTGTTACCGTGGTTTGCGCCATCGCAAGAGCCTTCCGGTTCGCGGCCAGCGTTCCAAGACCAATGCACGTACACGCAAGGGGCCGCGCCGTACCGTGGCCGGCAAGAAGAAGTAAGGGCGAGGTAACTATTTATGGCAGGTCCGAAAACCGGAAAGACCGGCACGAAGCGGCGTGTTCGCAAGAACATCGCGAATGCCGTTGCGCATATCAAGGCATCATTCAATAATACCCTCATCAGTTTTACCGATGAGGCCGGAAATGCAATTTGCTGGGCAACCAGCGGCGCAGCCGGATTCCATGGTTCTCGCAAGAGTACGCCGTTTGCTGCCCAGGTTGCAGCTGAAGAAGCCTGCAAGAAGGCCATGGACCACGGCGTGAAAAATGTATCCGTGCTGGTTAAGGGCCCAGGCTCCGGTCGTGAGTCTGCTATTCGGGCCATTGCCGCTTCCGGTTTAAATGTAACCTTCATTCGTGATGTTACGCCGATTCCGCATAATGGCTGCCGCCCACCGAAGCGGCGCCGCGTTTAGGAGTATTGAATGGCTCGTTATATGGACGCTAAATGCCGCTTATGTCGGCGCGAAGGCGAGAAACTGTACCTGAAAGGATCGAAGTGCTATTCGGACAAGTGTGCGATTGAACGCCGTCCTTATGCTCCGGGGATGCATGGCCAGAGCCGCCGTCCCGGACGTGCTTCCGACTACGGCCTTCAATTGCGTGAAAAACAGAAGGTCAAACGGATCTACGGCCTGCAGGAGAAGCAGTTCCGCCGTTATTTCCACGATGCCGACCGCATGCCGGGTGTGACAGGCCTGAATCTCCTGCACCTGCTGGAGTCTCGTCTGGACAATATGATTTACCGCATGGGCCTGTCCACATCACGCTCTGAAGCACGCCAGTTGGTACGTCATAAACATATCCTTCTGGACGGAAAGGTTGTAAATATTCCTTCCTGTAAAGTTCCTGTGGGATCGAGAATTGCCTTGAATGAGAAGGCACGGGAACATCTTCGCATTAATGCCGCAGTTGAATCCGCAGGACAGAAGGGCGTGGCTGAATGGCTGGATGTGGATCTACAGAGCAAGCAGGGGATATTCCGCGAACTGCCCGCGCGTGACCAACTGGACCCGGGAATTCATGAGCAACTCATTGTTGAGTTGTATTCCAAGTAATCAAAGAACAGACAGGGGATAAGCATGAAGCTGATTAAGCCTCGCAAGGTAACGGTTGAGGGGATTGTTCCCGGACGTACCGCGAAGATTACATTTGAGCCGCTGGAGCGCGGTTTTGGCACCACCTTTGGCAACAGTCTGCGCCGCATGTTGCTTTCTTCGCTGGCCGGTGCATCCGTCAGCATGGTTAGGATTGAAGGTGTTGCGCATGAATTTGATACCATCAAGGGCGTACGTGAGGACGTGATGGACATCATCCTCTCGCTCAAAGAAATCGATTTGAAGTGCGATACCGATGGCAGCCATGTATTAAGCCTGGATGTGAAAGGCCCGGCTGTGGTGACTGCGGGTAGTCTCAATGTTTCAGGCTCTGTGCATATCCTGAATCCCGATATGGTGCTGGCACATCTCAATGAGGACGGTGCGCTGAAAATGGAAGTTACGGTAGATACGGGCCGTGGCTATGTCCCCGCCCAGGAACGCGTGGATGTGGAACGTGCCGCAGGTACGTTGCTGATTGATGCTTCCTACTCACCGGTTCGGCGTGTGGCGACACGGGTTGAAAATGCACGTGTCGGACAGAACACTAATTATGACAAGTTGATTATGGAGATTGAAACGAATGGTGCGCTCTCACCTGAGGAAGCCATACATGAAGCGGCAGACATTATCGAAAGCCAGCTGGCCGTGTTCCTGGATTTTGATGCAGTGGTGCGCGAAGACACTAAAGCTGACGAAGGAATCAATCTCGAGGAAATGTTGCGCCAGCCGATTGATCATCTCGATTTATCGGTGCGCTCCATGAATTGTTTGAAGAGTGACAATGTTTTTTATGTTGGTGATTTGGTCATGCGCAACGAGCAGGACATGTTGCGGACACCGAATTTTGGCCGTAAATCGTTGACCGAAATTAAAGAAGTTTTGAATAAAATGGGCCTTGGTCTGGGCATGAAGGTTGAAAACTGGCCACCGCAAGGCCTGCCGCCCGTTGAATAAACGGTATTTTCTGTAAGGGGTATCTTATGCGTCATCGTAAACATCATGGCTCCCTCGGTTTGCCAAGCGGTCATCGGCGCGCTGTTCTGGCCAACCTGGCGACAGCGCTGTTGACTCATGGCCGCATTGAAACGACACAAGCCAAAGCCCGCGCTGTGCGTCCATATGTGGAAAAGCTGATTACCCTGAGCAAGCGTGGCGATCTGCATGCCCGCCGTCAGGTGTTGGCCAAATTGCGCCACCGTTCAATTGTAGATCGTTTATTCAATGATGTGGCATCCACATTCTCCGATCGGGAGGGTGGATATACGCGCACCATCAAAACAGGCTTTCGTGCAGGTGATGCTGCACCGATGGCGATCATCGAACTGGTGGACCAGCCCAAAGCTAATGCATCCGATGTGAAGCCTGCGGCTAAAGCCGTCAAACCTGCCAAAGAGGCGAAAGCGGATAAATAATTCTAGGCATCAAAGGAATGAATCAAAGGGCTGCGCATTGCGCAGCCCTTTGT
>CAZEMN010000038.1:0-13140 GCA_964513335.1 uncultured Zetaproteobacteria bacterium
CATCCTCCTAATAAACGTGAATGGTACCATATTGGAACCAATGTAGTACAGCATCTGTATCGCGAAAGGTGGCAGGAGGGTAAATCGCCATTGATCCTTTCCCTGTTTCATCTTCGTCGAATATCCTCCATGATGCGGATGACAGCGGAAAAGGAGGTGTATGATGGCTCGTCCGTTCAATGAACTGCGCAATAAGATGTCGCCGGCGGCCCGTAAGTGCGCCGAAGAAAAGACCGTCAAGATGATGGCCAATATGCCTCCTCACGAGTCACGGCAGACAAAGGTAAAAGTCAACTGGCTCGAAGATGTCGGCCAGGTGGATGATAGCCGGCGGGAAACTGTCGGCTCCTGAATTCTCAGCCCAGCAGCTTTGCCAGATCCTCAGCCTGGAGATGCGTGTACCGCCTGAGCACCTGAAAAGGTTTGTGTTTATCATGTCATGCATAGCATAGATATGCATATTCAAAGTACATCAAACTATTCTCTTGAAATGGTTCATGATTATCTTGATATGCATGGTATGGGTATGCATAAAAGGGAAATAATGAACCATAGCCGTCGCCCAAGCTTGGAAAAGGTGTTGCCAGAGGGGTTGCTGGTTAACCGTGACTGGCTGTATGCGAAAGGCTTCAAGCGATCAGCGATAGATTACTACCTGCGGTCAGAAATCCTGGTTGCTGCGGCACGTGGCATATACCGACGGCAGGGGCCGCCTCTGAAGTGGCAACATGTGGCATACTCGCTTCAAGTGTTGGATTATGGCCTGCATGTAGGCGGGCGAACGGCACTGGAGGTTCAAGGTTTGCGCACGAGCTGCCGGTACGGGGAGTATCGGGAATATGGCTATATGGAGCGGGCAGGTTGCCAGCCTGGATGAACAAGGTGGGTTCCGGCTACACGCTTCGTGCAGGGCAAGCCTTCCTTGTTGTTTATGCAATTGCCAGCAGACGCGCTAACCACGTCGCCTTTTGGCCACTGGGACTGGCCGCTACGATGCGCAAAGCCAGAACTGGCTTTACTGGAAGTCTTGGAAAATGTTAAAACCGCCGCTGACTTTGAGGCTGTCGACCATCTGTTTGAATCAGCGTCAACGCTTCGTCCACGGGTGACAATGAGTCTGTTGATGGATTGCCGGCAGGTGAAGGCGAAACGCCTGTTTCTGTGGTTTTTCGAACGCCACGGCCATGCGTGGTTCCAGAAGCTGGATACCGGGAACCTTGTGCAGACTCCAGATCCACCAGGCGGGCGTGGTAGTAAAAGTGGAGGTGACGCCAGTGCTGCGAGGCGCTGTGTATCCTCCAGAGTTTCGTGAGGTTCAACCGACAGTGGAGGACGAGTTCGGCCATGCCGAGATGCAACTGGTTTCATGGGCTGATTTATACGGCGGAAAAATCTGTGCCGCCCTTGATTGCCAGCATCCTCGCGATCTGTTTGACATCAAGCTGTTATTGGAGAACGAGGGGATCAGCAGGGATGTGTTCCATGCTTTTCTGGTCTATTTGATCAGTCATCATCGTCCCATCGCTGAACTGCTCGCACCACACGAAAAGGATATCGCTGACGTTTATGCAGAACACTTTGCCGGCATGACAAGTGCGCCGGTCACGGTTGAAGAACTGGTGGCCGCACGGCATGCGCTCATGGATGAATTGAAGCGAAAGTTTACCGATGCCGACAAGGGCTTTCTGCTTTCGGTCAAAAGGGGATCTCCGGACTGGGAAGCCTTCCCACTGCCGCATATTCAGAAACTGCCTGCCGTGCAATGGAAGCTTCAGAACATCAAGAGCATGCAGACAGCAAAACATGAAACTGCAATGGCCAGATTGGCCGATATGCTGGAGCTGTTCTGATCATCCCAGCAGCTTTGCCAGATCCTCGGCCTGGAGATGCGTGTACCGCTTGAGCATCTGCAAGGTTTTGTGACCGGTGATAGACGCGACCTGCATGGGGTTTAGCCCTTTTTCAAACAGCCTGGATGTCGCTTCATGCCGCAGGTCATGGAAGTGAAGTCCCTGGATGCCCTTGCATTTACATGCCTTTTTGAGTCCGTTGCGGAAGTCATCCACGTGTGGGCATGCACGCTTGCAGGCACGTTCAAACGCCAATTTGACGGCGTTCGGTGTTGTCGGGAAAACTCGCCCGTCCAGGGATCGCGGCAGTTTCTTCAATGTGGAAAGAGCCCGTGAGGAAAGCGGCACGCCGCGCTCTTCACCGTTCTTGGTATCCCGCAGGTGAATGTAGCGGCGGGAGAAGTCCACGTCCTTCCACATCACGGAGAGTGTCTCGGAACGACGCATTCCAGTTTCTATTGCGATGATGACGATAGGCTCCAGCCACGGATTTCTTGAAACACGGCAGGATTTCAGAAGCAAGGTTTCTTCATCACCTATGAGCCTCCGGTCTCTTGCTTTTGAATTGGCGGGCTTGCGCACATCCCTGACCGGGTTCTCAATATGCATGCCCCATTCCTTGCGCGCCGTTTCAAAAAGGTGCCCGATCTGGTTCAACTCCCGGAGTACAGTGCCCGGTTTTACCGCAGTCAGGCGTTGATCCCGATACCGCGCAATATCCAGCGAGCGGATTTCCGTCATAGATTTTTGTGCGAGTGGCCGGTTTGCTATTGCCCGGAGACGGTAGGTTTCCGCCACACGGCCACGTTTGTTGACGCTTACTTCCGAGATATAACGTTCAATCGCCTCCGCCAGGCTTGTACGCTCCGCTTCGCTGTTGTCCCGCCACACACCTTTAACCAGCTTGGCTTTTACGTCTGTCTCAAATTTCTGAGCCTGAATTTTCTTATCGAAGGTCGCGTCGGCTACAACGCAACGCCGATGATAAACCCTGGCTCTGTAAGTCACCCTTCCGTCTTTCCAAACTCGTTTTTGAATGCTCATCGTGTTGGTCACCTGTTTCTGCGGTCTGCGTGCGGTCTGCGGAGAGTAAGAATAGCGAGGATTCAGAGGGAAGCAAAGGGAAAATATAAGACGTATATTATCTATATATTTCAATATGATACGTGCATATTTGATACTATATAAGGATTACCTCAAAACCCCCTAATTCACTTTCACACGGCAGGGGTCGCTGGTTCGAACCCAGCATCGCCCACCATTAACCTGTTTTTGATAAATTGTACTGTAAGTGCTGTACCAGCAACGGAACTGATTTCGCGCCATTTTCGCATTGTACCGCACACTCATAAATGTTTTATGCCGAGTTGATATCAGATTTGCTGTCAACTCGCATTCGGGGGCCGGGTGTGGGAAAGTTACTTTGCCATATTGACAGGCAGCCATAAATCGATAAAAAGATGCGTATGGGCAACCGGATAAAATGGAACGATAAATACCGGAATTCCAATCGGGCAGAAGCCATGCGTCCTCCTGAGTTTCTGATTTCTCATGCAGACGAGGTATTGCGGATAATTTCGGATCATCCGCAGGTGCTGGATTTAGCGGCAGGCGCTGGCCGGAACAGTGTTTTCCTGGCTGAGCGAGGGTGCCGGGTTCTGGCAGTAGATTTTGCGCTGGAGGGCTTGCGGAACTGTATGCGACAGGCCGCCATGAGAGGATTACAGGTTCAGGCCATTGCAGCCGACCTGAAAACATTTGCATTTCCGGCAGGCAGGTATGATTTGCTGGTGAATTTTTTCTTTTTACAGCGCGAGATTTTTCCCGCTATGATCAATGCCCTGAATCCTGGAGGCATATTGATATTCGAAACCTACACGAGTCATCACCAGACCGTTCACAAGGGGCGTTCCATGCGGCGGGAATACCTGCTTGAGCCGGGGGAATTGCAAGCATCCTTTCCCGGATTGATCACTGTATTCCATGAGGAGACGGCTGTGACAGATCGCTTGATTGCACAAAAGCCCATGGTGAATCCATAACCCTTTCCAGTCTATACGCTTTCGCCGAAATATAATTGTTTGACAAACTGTTTGACAAACTGTCTTGACAAGTAAAATTAAATGGCATTATATAAGCGGCGATGGATATTAAATTTAAGGTCTGGCTTGAGAGTAATGGTGAGCCGGTATTCGGCGAGGGTCGCCGCAGATTGCTTGAAGGTATCCATCGTTACGGTTCAATTAACCGCGCGGCAGCTGAGCTTGGGCAACCGTATAGAAAGGCATGGGCCTCCCTTACCGCTATGGAACAACGGCTTGGTTTCAAATTGCTGGAGCGGCGAGTGGGAGGAGATTCCGGCGGTGGAACTTGCCTGACTAGGAGGGGGCTGGATTTTCTTCACTGCTATGGGGAATTGATACAGGAATTACAGTCACTGGCAAGGCAAAAGAGCGACCTTTTATTTGACGGGCGTTATGCAGAATCGCATAACCACGCTGGGAAGAAACATGGATTATAGGAGAAGACAATGATCCGAGTAGCCATACTGACCATCAGTGATTCGTCTTCCGTGGGCGCACGGGTTGACGAGAGCGGTCGGGTACTCAAGGGGCTTGCTGTTTCTCTTCCGGGTACGGTTGAGCAATCGGATATTGTGGCCGACGAAGTGGAGCAGATTCAGGAGCGCCTGTGCTGCTACTCGGACGATCTTAAAATGGATATGGTGATGACCACAGGAGGAACAGGCATTAGCCCGCGCGATGTGACGCCGGAGGCGACGCGCCCGCTGTTGGAGTTGGAACTGCCCGGTCTGCCCGAGGCCATGCGTGCCGCTGGTATGCAGAAAACTCCCTATGCCATGCTGACACGTGGTGTTGCCGGTGTGCGCGGCAGAACGGTGATTGTTAATTTTCCCGGTAGCCCCAAGGCGGTGGAAGAAAACTTTGAGGCTGTCCGGCCGGTGCTGAAGCATCTGATTGAAAAATGCCAGGGTGATACGCGCCCATGTGTGCGGATCGAGGCGGAGGAAACCGAATGATGAATGGTGAAGCAAAGCCGATACAATTCTATGGCAAGACACCCCGGAGCGATATAGAGGCGCTTGAGGACCGGTTTGGCCGCCATATGAGCTATTTGCGTATTTCGGTTACCGATCGTTGCAATCTCAAATGTACATATTGCCGCCCGGGCAAGGATGCCTTCTGTCCGATAGCCCATGAGGCCGTGCTTTCTTTTGAAGAGATTGCCCGCGTGGTGCATGTGGCTGCAAGTCTTGGCGTGAATAAGGTGCGCCTAACTGGCGGCGAACCGCTGGTGCGTCACGGCATACCGGAACTTATCCGCATGCTTAAAAATGTTCCGGGAATTCGTGATCTGGCTTTGAGCACCAATGCAGTACTGTTGAAACGCCATGCGCCATCTTTGGCTGAGGCAGGGCTTAAGCGGCTCAATATCAGCCTGGACAGTCTCAAATCAGAGCACTTTCGGAAGTTGTCGGGCGGCGGGGATCTGAATACCGTGTTGCAGGGCATTCAGGCAGCAGTGAAATACGATTTTTCGCCGATCAAGGTGAACGTGGTTGTCATGCGCGGCGTAAATGATGACGAAATTGCCGAGCTCATCGATTTCGGTACGGAGCAGGGCGTGCAGATGCGCTTCATCGAGTTCATGCCGATGTGTGATGGCAACAACTGGCCCGAATCCCATATGCCGGTGAGTGAGATGCTGGCCATGCCGGAGGTGCGTGCGCGGTTGGCTGATGTCCCCGCTGGAAATGATGGCCATGCGGCGGCGCGTTATATCCCGTTGGCCAATGGCAAAGGGGAGGCAGGATTTATCTCACCGATGTCTAACCGGTTTTGCGATGGCTGCAACCGTCTGCGTTTAACCGCGGATGGCAAGATTCGAGCCTGTTTGCCAGCCGATGATGAGGTGGATGTGCGTATGGTGTTGCGAGACGGCGGTTCGGACAAGGATATAGCGGAGTGCTTCCGCCGCGCTGTACTGACAAAACCGGAGGTTGGTGTTTATAACTTTGAAGAGCATGGCCGGGCACGTTCCATGATTCAGATTGGAGGATAATATGGAGGAAGAGGATAATGCAACTTTCAGGACGTAATAAACTGTTCGGCGAAGTGATCGAGATTAAACGCGGTGACGTGGTCTGTGAAGTCGTTATCCAGGCTGGTGAAAATCAGATCGCCGGTGTGATTACGACCACCAGCGTGGAGAACATGAATCTCCGGGTTGGCGATCAGGTGACGGCGCTGATCAAAGCAACGGAGGTGTCATTTATTAAATGACGTTTCACTGCTTATAAGCATCATGCAAAATTACGTAACGTATTCGAAAAAAAATATGAAAAGGAGGAGTAGATGAAAAGACAGAAAATAATGTCCGGAACAAAGGCTGCTCTTCTAATTATCCTGGCACTCAGCATCGTCCAGTTTGTACCCTGTAAGGTATGGGCGGGCGGGGCGCTGACTATTGCCGTGGCAACTAATTTTTATCGTCCCATGCAGGAGATCGTATCCGCCTACGAGAAGCGGTCGGGCAACAGAATACGGTTGGTAAATGGCTCCACCGGCAAGCTTTACGCCCAGATTGTTGCGGGCGCACCCTTTGATATATTTTTTGCCGCTGATCGCAGAAGGCCAGTGAAACTGGAGCGGAAGGGTCTCATTCTTCCCGGCAGTCGATTTACCTATGCGACCGGAAAACTGGTCGCATATACCACCCGACATGATATTGATCTGGCGGGACGTGGCCTGTCCATCCTGCTCGACCCTGACGTGAGGCATATCGCTATTGCGAACCCGAAAACAGCACCTTATGGTCGTGCCGCCATGCAAGCGCTCAAATCATCCGGTATCTACCGGAAGATAAAGCCCAAACTGGTGTACGGTGAAAATATCGGTCAGACCTTCCTGTTCGTACGTTCCCGGAATGCCGATCTGGGTCTGGTTGCAGCTTCCAGCATCTACCATGCAAGCGGCAAAGCCGTTCCCGTATCATCAGCTTATGATCCCATTGTTCAGCAGGCAGTTACGCTGCGTGGTGCCTCACCCGCATCAGCACGTTTTATCGCCTTCTTTGCCATCTCCGCTGTTCACGATGTGATTCGCAAATATGGGTATGGATTACCGCAATGAGCTGGCAACCTCTCTGGCTTTCCTTTGAACTGGCAGCAACAACGATGCTGCTGCTGTTGCTGGTTGCGACGCCCATGGCCTGGTTTCTGGCCTTTACCCGCATACGTGGCCGGAGCGTACTCGAAGCGGTGTTCGCACTTCCTCTGGTGCTGCCGCCCACTGTGCTCGGATACTTTCTACTGGTTGCCATCGGAAGCCGTTCTCCAGTTGGCCAGTGGTATCAGGCTGTTTTCGGTTCTACTTTTGCTTTTTCTTTTACCGGTCTGGTATTTGCCTCCATGCTTTACAGCCTGCCGTTTGCCGTACAGCCGATGCAGAATGCCTTCGAGTCGCTTGAAAGGGAATTAAGCGAGGCATCCCGTACCCTGGGACTGAATGCATGGCAAAGCTTTTTCCGTGTCCTACTGCCCGGCGCGCGCATTGGTGTGGTTACTGGCGCGGTTCTCTCATTTGCTCACACACTGGGAGAATTTGGCGTCGTACTGATGATTGGCGGCAGTATTCCCGGGAAAACAAAGGTGGCCTCCATCGCGATCTATGAGTATGTGGAAAACTTGGAATATCCTGCGGCCAACGCCATGGCTCTAGTACTGCTTGCGGTCTCCTTCATCGTTCTGTCCGTAGTCTATTATTACAATCGGCGCTTGAGCCGCATGGTGCTAGGTTAAAAGTGTAAGATGCTTATGGTTAATGTTAAAAAGAAATTTCCCGGCTTTGAGATAAATGCGGCTTGGCATGCTGGACATGAGATTACCGTTCTGTTCGGCCCAAGCGGTTCAGGAAAAACTACGCTACTACGCATAATTGCGGGGTTGGAGCAGCCTGATGAAGGTTATGTAAATGTTGCTAATCGTATTTTGTTCGACGGGAGAATCAATCTGAAGCCTGAAAAACGCCATGTCGGATTTGCCTTTCAGGAACATGCCTTGTTCCCGTGGCTGACAGTAAAGAAAAATATCCTGTTCGGTATTCCACGTGAGCAGCGGCAGAACAGTACAGCATGGGTAGATACGCTGATCAAAACATTCGAGATCGGGCATTTACTGGATAAACGTCCAGGGCGTCTGTCCGGTGGCGAGGCACAGCGCGTGGCGCTGGCGCGTGCTCTGGCACCTCGTCCTGAATTACTCCTTATGGACGAGCCATTTTCAGCCGTAGACGGGGCCTTGCGCATTCAATTACGAAATTTCATCAGGAACATCCAGAAGGAATGGGATATTCCGGTGATTCTTGTCACGCATGATATGGCTGAGGCACATCTGATGGGCGATCACTTGGTGAAAATGTATCAGGGCGAGGTAGTCTATGACGGACCAGTGGATGGTCTCGTGAAGCGATCTTCCGACACAGCTATGGTTGCTTACTAATGTCCGGTAGCAAGGGTGACTTGACGCACTTCGATGAGGCGGGAAGGGCGCGCATGGTGGATGTGTCGGCCAAGGATGAGACCGTGCGTATTGCCGTGGCCAGAGGTGAGATTCATATGCGGTCTGAAACCATGGTCCGGATTCAGGAGGGAAAAATTAAGAAGGGCGACGTACTGGCCGTCGCCGATGTGGCGGCAGTGATGGGTGCCAAGCGTACGCCGGATATGATTCCCATGTGCCACACTCTCTTGTTGTCCGGCGTGAATGTTGAGTTTGAGGAGAGACGCGAATCGGCAAGCGATGGACGCTCGATTCTGGATGTGCAAGTGAGGGTCAAGTGTACAGGTTCCACCGGCGTGGAGATGGAGGCGCTGACCGCGGTTTCGACGGCGTTGTTGACTGTGTATGACATGTGCAAGGCCATTGACCGCGATATGACGCTGACCGGCATTGAATTGCTGGAAAAAGAGGGCGGCAAAAGCGGTCATTATATCCGGGGAAAATCATGATTCGTGTGCTGTTATTTGCCCGGCTGGCCGATCTTGCCAAGGTGCGGGAGGCTGAGTTCGACTGTCCGGGTGACAGTATCCGCCTGGATGAACTGCTGCGGCAGGTGGTGGCCCGTTTCTCTTCGCTGGAGGCATCTCTGGCCCAGCCGAAGCTGATGTTTCTGGCCATCAATCAGGAACAGGCCGATCTTGATGCACAGGTGAAAGACGGGGATGAGGTGGCGATTATGCCACCGTTTAGCGGGGGCTAAATGAGCGATTCAGTGCGCATACAGACCGGGGATTTTTCCGTCGAGGAAGAGGTGCGGCTTCTGCATGATGGCAATGGACGCATCGGTGGTATTGTTACTTTTTTGGGAACAGCGCGCGATTTATCCAGGGGGAGGAACGTGTCCCAGCTTGAATTCGAAGAATATGCCGGTATGGCTGTAAAAGCGATGAATGCCCTGCGCGACGAGGCGATGGAGCAGTTTGATATTATTGATATGCGCATTGTCCATCGCATCGGCGCGATTCAGGCCGGTGAGCAGATTGTGCTGATTATTGCCGGAGCCGCACATCGGGCTGCCGCCTTTGATGCCTGCGAATGGTGTATTGATACGCTCAAGCAAACGGTGCCGATCTGGAAAAAGGAGATCACGCCTACGGGTGATTCATGGGTGGAAGAACACCCATGAGAGCCAGGAAATTTCACCACAAAGACACCAAGACACAAAGTTTCATTCTATTTTCTTCTTGGTGCCTTCGTGCCTTGGTGGTGAACCCTTGAAGCCGCCTGTCGTGGCATTCGTAGGGCGTTCCGGCGCGGGCAAGACCACGCTGCTGGTCAAGGTGATCGCGGAACTGCATGGCCGGGGCGTCAAGGTGGGCAGTATCAAACATAGTCACCATATCACCGCGGCTGCGATGGATGTCGAGGGTAAGGACTCCTGGCGGCACAAGCAGGCGGGCGCTGCGCGTACACTGCTGGTTGGCAAGGAACGTTTGCAGCTGGTCTCTGATCATTCCGGCCAGCTTTCACCTGTTGAACTTGCTCAGCATTATATGGGTGGGATGCAACTGGTGGTGGTTGAGGGGTATAAAGCATCTCCCGGAGACAAGATCGAAGTGGTGCGCGCCGAACGCGCAACCTTGCCACTGCTGCGCCCAGAGGATGGCCTGATTGCTCTGGCCAGTGACATTCCGGTGGACATGGGCGTGCCGCGTTTTGAACTGGATGATCCGGCACCTATTGCCGATTTTCTTGTAGCGCGCTATCTCTTGAGCCAATTGCAAAACTCGTGAGCGGCGATCGGCTTCCCCACTTCAGCCCATTTCCGCGCTGGAATTTCGCTGCATGGAACCACCATGCAGCTCATTCCATCCCGAAAATAGACTCAAAGTGGGATTGCCGCTCATCCACCCAGAGTTTTGCAATTGGCTCTCTCGTAAGGATTTATTAGAGGTGAGTTCTATTCAGGGTGTGTCCTGCGTGATCCTTACTGGCGGCGAATCGAAGCGTATGGGTGCCGATAAGGCCCATGTGCAGCTTGCCGGCCGTACACTCATCGAGCGTGTGCTGGCAACGGTGATGCCCCTGTTTGATGACGTGATGATCAGTGGCCGGGATAACACAGTTGAGATTGACGGAACACGCTTCGTCAAAGACCGGCATGCCGGTCGTGGCCCGGTTATTGGCATTTGTGCATCTATGCAGGAGGCCCGGCATCCGTACCTTTTCGCAATCGCCTGTGATATGCCCTTCGTTACATCCGGACTTATTGAGGCCCTTGTCTCAAGCCCGGACGGATATGATGTGGTCGTGCCAATGTGCGGCGGCAGACCGGAACCCTTGTGTGCGTTGTACAGTAAGGCATGTCTCAAGGCCCTTGCCGAGCGTGTGGAAAACGGCGAGCGCGGGCTTGTTTCATTCATTGAAAACACACCGGAACTTAAGGTGCGGCGCATCAGCGAGCAGGAGTTGCGGAAGATTGATCCGGCCCTGCGATCCTTTATGGACATTGATTCGTCCGATGCTCTGGCCGAGGCCGAGAGAATAATGGTATGAAAATATTTCTGTTGTTTGCCAGTACTACAGCCATGTTTACGATGCTGCATGTACTGTATCCGCATGTTCCGGCCTAGGAGGCTGTCGGACTTATGAGAAATCTACTGCGCGCATCCCCCAGACAGCCAAAGACAGAAGATGCCGTATTGCGGGAATATGCCAATCTCGCGGCAGAATATGATGATCGATGGTCCCGTTATGTACGGCTGTCTGTCCAGGAAACCATCCGGCATATGGATATCAGGGGTACGGAAAAGTTGTTGGATGTCGGCTGTGGGACAGGCGCACTGCTCAAGTGTGTTTCCGGGGCGTTTTCTGATGCAGGATTATACGGTGTCGACCCGTCATCTGAAATGCTGGCCGTTGCCAGGCAGAAACTGGGCTCTCGCGTTGAACTCAAGGAGGGCATGGCCGAATCCCTGCCTTTTGACGACGATAGCTTCGATGTGGTGGTTTCAAGCAGTTCGTTTCATTACTGGAGACATCCTGAAACGGCGCTTGCGGAAATTGTCCGTGTTCTCAAGCCTAATGGTAGAGTTGTGATCACGGACTGGTGCAATGATTATTTGTCATGCCGCGTATGCGACATGTATTTGCGGCTGGTGAACCGTGCGCACCGCAGGACGTACGGAACAAAGAAATGCGCCCGGCTTCTTGAATCGGCAGGATTCAGCAATATCAGAGTGGATCGGGGCAAGATCGACTGGTTGTGGGGATTGATGACCGCTACCGGCATAAACAAGCAGGAGGACACAAAACAACCATGAGAACTGTTACCCAGGCCCAGGATATTATCCTGCAGCATATACAATGTCTGGACGCGGAGTCCGTACCCATTGAGCGAGCCCTTGGCCGTGTGCTGGCTGAGGATGTGGTCTCAAACCGTAATCATCCACCCTATGACGTATCGGCCATGGATGGTTATGCGATTCGCTTTGCTGATGTAAAAGGTGCAGCGAAAGATGTTCCCGTGAAACTGAAGGTAGTGGATGATATTCGTGCCGGGGATAGTCCAAAATGTGTTGTGGGGCCGGGTGAGGCATCCATGATCATGACCGGCGCCCCCGTTCCGGACGGCGCGGATGCGGTGATTCGCGTTGAAGATACCAGCCGTCGAAGCCACAAAGGCAGACATAGCAAAGAAGTGCATCCTGACGAAGTGGATATCCGGGCGGAGGTTCCCCGTGGGAACAACATTCGCTCCATGGGCGAAAATATGAAGCTGGGCGATGCAGTGCTGCATGTGGGGGCGGTGATCCGGCCGGGCGAGATCGGTATTTTGTCGATGGTAAAGAAGGCGAAGGTGAGCGTTTTTCGCTGTCCGACAGTGGCTATTCTGGCTACGGGCGATGAGCTGGAAGCCCTCGATGAACCGTTGAACCCGGAAAAAATACCCAACTCAAATACGTATTCCACCATGGCACAGATACAGGCACTCGGCATCGAACCCGTGCTGTTGGGTATTGCCAGGGATACGCGCGAGCATCTGGAGGAGAAACTGCGGCAGGGCCTGCAATACGATGTGCTGATCGTTACCGGCGGCGTATCCGTTGGCCATCACGATTTTGTCCGTCCCACGCTTCAGGATCTGGGCATTACCATGCACTTTTGGCGGGTGGCCATGCGTCCGGGTCATCCAATGGCATTTGGCACAGGACCGAAAACAAAGGTGTTTGCTCTGCCCGGCAATCCGGTGGCCGGCATGGTGTGTGCCGAAGAATTTATCGTGCCCGCCATACGCAAGATGATGGGCTTTGACCGGTTGTACCGCCTGACGGTGGAAGCCACTGTGTCCAGGGATGTGAAAGATCGAGCCGGTCGTATGCACTTTATGCGGGCTCGCCTGACCGGTGAAGGTGATAATTTACGAGTTGAATCGGTTGGAGCGCAGGGCAGCGGTATTTTGATGTCGATGGTGCAGGCGGATGTACTGATGATTGTACCCGCTGATTGCGACCACCTGGCCAAAGGAGAACGTGTGCGTGTGCAGTTACTGAATGGAAATAACTTCCAGTCCAAACCATGCCTGGAAAGGGGGTCTTGATGTTTGTCGATGCGCGAAAGCTGAAGCAGTTTAAGGCGGAGAAGATGGCCAAGGTAGGGCTGGTGGATTCTCCGCGCATGTTTTGTGATCTGTATTGTCTGTTACCCGGGCAGGTGCAGAAGGTGCATGCTCATGCTGAGTCGGACAAGGTGTACTATGTGATAGAAGGT
>CAZEMN010000038.1:13240-14429 GCA_964513335.1 uncultured Zetaproteobacteria bacterium
GCCGATCTGACTGGTGCTGACCTGTCACACGCAACTATTTCCGGCGCCGAATTATCCGGAGCAAATATTGCATGGGCTGATTTGAGCTATGCGGAAATGCAGGGAGTCTTTGTCAACAATGCGAATTTGTCGGGTACGATTCTCGACCATGCAGTTCTGGGCCGGGCATTCCTGTCCGGGACGAACATGATAAAGGCCAGTTTGATTGGGGCAGATTTATGTGGGGCCAATCTGTTTGCGGCAAGAATAAGTGAAGCAAAGCTGAAGAATGCCATTCTGACAGGTACAGGCATCACAAAGGAGCGTATTCAATGTCTTGGGGAATCGGTGCAATGGAATGCCGGTACAAGGTGGGGATGCGAGGACGATCGTGATGGAAGGAACCCGCTGAATCACTGTTATTACTAACCACAATGCTATAATCCGTGGGGGTTCTGAGAATGCCAGATGTTTGGGGCATTTTGGTCAACCTTCTGGCTCGTACAGGTCACCATGTATCGGTACAAGTGGAGAAAATAGCTGCGTGAGGAAAATCAAACAGGACTCAATAATCGCAGGGAAATCGGTCTGTTTTTCTATCGGAATGAGAAATGAATACACTGTCCTCGAATTTCAATCCCAAAAACAGTTGTGTACCGCAGTACTGATGCGGACGGCGGAGTGTATCACCGCAGAAACGGGATGCACGCACTAATACATTAATACACAAAAGCTTCCATTCATCGAAAGAAAAAACACAAGCTGCTAGCCTGTGGCCAGGTGAATTCCGATACGCTTCAGACACACGCTGACCGTTGATAATGGCAAGGAGTTCGCTGGATTCAAACAGATGGAGCAAAGGACAGGACTGAAAATCTATTTCGCTGATCCGTATTCAGCATGGCAGCGTGGAACCAACGAAAATACAAACGGATTACTTCGCCAGTATTGTCCCAAGGGATGCGATTTCACAAGACTGACTGAAGACGTACTTGCCAAGGCGGTTAGAAAACTCAACCATCGACCACGAAAGTGCCTCGGCTATCGGACTCATCATGAAGTCCTCTTTACTTCAGATGGTGGTGCACTTGGATGTTGAATCCACCACGTTTCATGCTAAATAGGGTTTGTGTCCCTGTATTCATCGGATTGTAGGATGTAACCACAGCACACTTTCCCTTGAAAGGAGTCTTCTCAAACAGTGTAAAAT
>CAZEMN010000039.1:0-14341 GCA_964513335.1 uncultured Zetaproteobacteria bacterium
ATACGGCGGGACAACGGCGGCATGCGCGAATCAGCGATGTCATCGAATTCGTGGCACGCGTAAAAGCGCAACAGGCGTTTGCACGGGCCGATGCCGCGATGCTGCTACTGGATGGCAGTGAAGATGTGGCCGAACAGGATATGCGGCTGATGGGCCTGGCACAGGAAAAAGGCTGTGCGCTGTTGGTTGCAGTGAACAAAGTTGACCTGCTGGATGATGAGGCATGGAAACGTTATGCCGAACGTCTGGATTTCCGTATGCGCGGTCTTGCGGATATTCCAGTGTTCCGTATTGCCGCGAAACAGAGCAAGGGTGTGAAGGGGTTACTGAAACATGCGGTACAGGCCGCCCGGCGGAACCGGATAACTCTGAATACAGGAGAGTTGAATCGCTGGCTTACAATAGCGCAGGAGAAGCAACAGCCACCCAGCGATGGCGGGGCTGCAGTACGCATGAAATATTGTACCCAGGTTTCCACAGCACCGCCTGCTATCAAGATATTCTGCAATCGTCCCAAGGCGGTGAAACAGACGTATCGCCGCTATCTGGAGCGTGATTTTCGTAAACGTTTCAATCTTCCCGGCGTTCCGGTCCGTCTGGAGTTTTCAGCAACGGATAATCCATACGGTGGGCGAGGAAAGCGCTAGTGTCCCATCCCGTAAATTCGCGCGCCTTGCCGCACATCCCACCAGTGCTCGCTGATAGTGTACGAATTTACGGGAGGGGACACTAGTGCCCAGCTATGACGATATCCGTTCACTCGCCTGCCCGGCCGCGCATGTATTTGATGTGGTGATGGATATCCCCGCCTATCCGGAGTTTCTGCCGTGGGTGGCGGAGGCGCGCATCCTGAGCCGTGAGGATGATGTCCTGACTGCGGAACTGGTGGCGGATTTCAAGGGAATCCGGCAGCCGTTCAGAACCGTGGATCGGTTCGTGCCGAACAAACTGGTTGAGATTCGCTTGCTGGAAGGGCCGTTTCGTTTTCTGGAGAGCGTATGGTCGTTTGAGGAAACCGGTGAAACCTCATGCCGCGTTCATTTCTCCATTGAATTCGAGTTCAAGAGCATGATGCTGGGTATGGTGGCATCCCCGATTTTCGGTCATGCCTGCATGACCATGGCACATGTGTTTGAGAAGCGGTCCATGGCGTTGTATGAAGCACCAAAAAGTCACAAAGATGCGAAAAATATAGGGAAAGACGCACAAGACAAATCCATGCAGGATTGATGCGAATGAATTCAATCGAATAGATACATATGCTTTTACTTTGTGTCTTCGTGTCTTTGTGGTAGAAAATTTTATGTGTTTTGATGAGATATTGTAGGTAAGAGATTGAGGAGGATGCATGAATATCACGGTGGCCTATGCGCTTCCACACCAACAGGCATTAGAGGAAATGGATGTGCCGGAAGAAACGACAGTCGAAGAGGCGATTTCCATGAGTCATCTGCTTGAAAAATATCCAGAAATAGATTTTTCCGTCCACAAGGTTGGCGTGCTTGGAAAACTGGTTGCCATGACGGCTAAACTGCGTGATGGCGACCGGGTTGAGGTTTATCGCTCCCTTCCAAAGAAAGCGCGGGACGCCCATGCGGGAGATGACAGAAAGGCCCGGATCCGTGCCAGGAAGGAGCAAAAAGCGAAATCATCAGGTGAAAACGAAAATTAGTGAGCAGGTTTGCCGAAGGGAGAAACCTTTTGGTCACCTTCGGCGACGCCAACCGCATCAGTCGCATTTTTCTCATAAACCTTCTGCTTTTGATCCGGAACAGGTGTGGGTTGAACAGAATCTCCACATCCGGCCAGCAATAGCGCAGCAAGCAATAATAAAGGCATGCCCCTGATCATAGGGTGTTCGGATATGTTTTTACAATAGACTTGGAAGTTAAGGATACTCTGAGAAACTCAGAGTATCCTTAACTTCCAAGTGAACTGCGGCTAAGTTAGTTCGTACCTTACCCCCAAAAAGCTCCTAACGTGAACATAAATTATGATCCACACATAGCTCGTGAATAGCTTATATGGTCTACATACGAATCAAAATGTTCTTGACATGAAAATAAGATCAACCTACTTTTGATTTATATAAAGATCATAATGAGCTCTTATGCCCCATATAAGGATCAAATGAGAATGAAGAAGAAATCTATCACACGCAGCTACTCACACTACACCCGTGACGCCACCGATCTGCTTGGTGACTTGATCCGAGCAGCACGTAAAGAGCGCAAGCTTACTGTTCAAGAAACGGCAGATCGAGCGGGCATTTCCCGAGGGCTACTGCAACGCATCGAAAAAGGAGACCTAAAATGCGAAATCGGAGCAGTATTCGAAGTGGCAACCATTGTTGGGATCCCGCTATTTGATGCAGATCAAGCCACCATGACACTCTATCTAGACCAGACTAAGAGTAAGTTGGCCCTTCTGCCGAAATCCGTCCGCAAGAAATCTAAGGCGGTGTACGATGAGTTCTAGGAGAGAGAAGGAAGCATTTGTTTGGATATGGTTACCGGACGAAACCAAACCTATTGTGGCTGGACGCTTGGAGACCGATAACGGCAATGTGTTGTTCAACTACGGCAAAAGCTATCTAGACCGTATTGGGGATCACAACCCTGCCATCCCAATTTATGAGCCAGAATTGCCATTAAAGACTGGAAGTTTGCCTCTGCCTGATGGCTTGGCCATCCCCGGCAGCATCCGAGATGCTGCTCCTGATGCATGGGGTCGGCGCGTGATCATCAACAAAATTTTGGGGCTTAAAGGCGCTGACACGGATACAAGCGAGTTAGATGAACTAACCTACCTTTTGGAATCCGGCTCTGACCGAATTGGAGCGCTCGATTTTCAGCGTTCTGCGACTGAGTATATTCCTCGCGGCCCAGACAACATCAGCATAGAAGAATTGATTGAATCTGCCGAACGAGTCGAAAAAGGTATCCCCCTCACACCGGAGCTGGATCATGCGTTGTTCCATGGCAGTTCCATTGGCGGCGCTCGTCCCAAAGCCTTAATCCAAGATAAACAAAAGAAATACGTAGCAAAGTTCTCATCCAGCTCTGATTATTACAATGTCGTTAAGGCTGAATTCATAGCAATGCGGCTAGCCGCATTAGCTGGTTTGGATGCTGCTCCGGTTGAACTGAAAAAAGCCGCTCATAAAGATGTCCTTCTAGTAGAACGATTTGACCGAACCCCAAAAGGGCGTGAGTGGACACGAAAGGCGATGGTTTCAGCACTCACGATACTCGGCCTCGATGATATGACCGCTCGCTACGCCAGTTATGAAACGCTAGCCGAAATAATTCGCCACAGATTTATCAATCCCAAAGATACATTAAAAGAGCTGTTTTCCCGGATGGTCTTTAATATTCTGAGTGGTAATACCGATGACCATGCCCGTAACCACGCAGCGTTCTGGGATGGCAAACAGTTGGCTTTGACACCTGCATATGACATTTGCCCTCAAGCCCGTTCCGGACATGAGGCTTCACAAGCCATGTTAATCTCTGGTGGCAACAATTTCAGTCAGCTAAAGACTTGTCTTAAGTCTGCTCACAACTTCTTAATTTCCGAAGAAGAGGCTCGTTCAATATTCGAAGAGCTGATTGATACCATTAAACGGAATTGGAACAGCATTTGTGAGGAAGCGGAATTGAATGAAACCGACAAGCGCCTTTTATGGGGAAGGGCATTTCTGAATCCCTATTCGCTAGAGTAATAGGGATCATGAAGAGTGCACTCAAATCAAGGTTCTTGCGGTAATCGAGCAGGGCTAGGGCGATCTAAACTAGCACCCTGAGTGAGCGTCCTCTTTATAGCCGATTTTTGCCATTCAAGCTTAGTGCTGCTGGTTGCTGATTTGGGTTGCAATGATCGGCGGCTTTCAGTTGCAACTAAGTACTGGTTCCTGATGTAATCTACAAACAAAGGCAAAGCCGCGATTTTTGCTATACTAGCCCGCACTATTCATAAATGCTGCCGCGCCCTTGCTGGCTCCTTTGTCCGCAACGAATCCTTCGTCGGTCGGTCGTATGCACAGCTACGACCTCCTTCCTCAGAATCCGTTGCAAACAAAGGCTCTGCGCAATCATCACGGCGATTCATGAATAGTGCAGGTTTCTCATAGGAGTTACACACATGATAGAGATGACATCTTTTTCCTTCGCTTCCACACCACACATTCATTTTGGATCAGGCAAGCGTGCGGAACTGACCGACATCCTTTCCGGATTCGGCCAACGGGTATTGCTGGTCACGGGTGGGCAATCCTTTGATGCATCGCCGAAATGTCAGGAATTGTGGGACGAGTTGCGGACGCATCTTGATATTCAAAGGGTGCGGGTGGATGGCGAGCCTTCGCCCGGCCTTGTCGATGAGGTTGTAGCGGAGTACCGGGATTTTCTGCCGGACAGCGTGCTGGCCATTGGCGGCGGCAGCGCCGTGGATGCAGCCAAAGCCATTGCCGGATTACTGCCGCTGGGCCGGTCGGTGATGGAATACCTGGAAGGCGTGGGGAAGGGGGAACCGTACCATGGGCCATCTACGCCTTTTGTGGCCGTGCCAACAACGGCAGGAACAGGTGGTGAAACCAGCAAGAATGCCGTCCTGTCCGTACAGGGCGACGGCGGATTCAAAAAATCTTTCCGGCATGAAAAACTGGTAGCCAGACACGTCATTCTCGATCCTGAATTGACGCTGTCGTGTCCATCGGATGTCACGGCTGCCTGCGGTATGGATGCCATGACGCAGTTGCTGGAGTCATACGTATCTTCCAATGCCAGCCCAATCACCGATGCGCTGGCATTAAGTGGATTGAAAATGGTGCGGGATTGCCTTGTGCGTGCGGTGGAACAGGGTGATAATCTGAAGGCACGTGCCGGGATGCTTTATGCGGCATCTATTTCCGGGCTGACGCTGGCCAATGCGGGACTGGGCTCCGTCCATGGTTTGGCCTCGCCTCTGGGAGCGTTCTTTCCGATTCCTCATGGCGTGATTTGTGGCACACTGGTTTTTGAAGCAAGCGGGTTGAATATTGAAGCCATGCAATTGCGACAGCCCGAAAATACTGCGCTGACGAAATATGCCGAGGTTGGCCGACTCATGACGAAGCAGGCTGATCTGAATGACCACGACGCACGTTTGGCTCTGCTTGGCTTGCTGGGAGAATGGACGGCGCATTTGAACATACCGCGTTTGTCCGAATACGGCGTCAAAAATACTGATGTGGCAAGGATTGCAGCAGGGAGCCGTGGCAACAGTATGAAAACGAACCCGATAGAATTATCGGATGAAGAAATTGAGACGCTTATTCGTTCTCGTCTGTAGCCGGAGGCGTATCCGGGGCGTTGGCGGGACTGACGGAGGCATGAATGAGCTCGGACCACGCATCGCGCAAGTATTCGTAAGCAGACCACAAGGTTAACAGGGCGGCCAGCCACAACATTGCCAGTCCGATGAGATGCATGTTCAGACCCAGAATATCTTCGTGCAACAGAAGACAGATGATAGCGATCATCTGGACGGCGGTTTTCCATTTCCCCAGCAATGAGACATGAACAATACTGGAAACCTGAGCCAGCCATTCACGCAGGGCGCTGATGATAATTTCCCGGCCAATGATAATAGCAGCCAGCAATGCGGGGGTTCGTCCGGCTTCAACCAGCAGCACCAACGCCGTGGCGACCAGTAACTTGTCGGCTACCGGATCAAGAAAGCGGCCAAATGCGGTAACTTCATCACGCCGGCGTGCGAGATAGCCATCCAGCCAGTCCGTCAGGGATGCCAGGCCGAACAGGAGCGCTGCGCCAAAGTGTCCGGCCTTACCCGGCAAATAGAAGGCAAGCACGAGCAGAGGAATAAGCAACACGCGGGCGATTGTCAGCTGATTGGATAGCGTCCACTTCATTGCCCTATTGTTGACTGAAGGCATACTCCGGGTAAAGCTTTTCCTGCCCGGAATTGATTATGAATTCTCTAAGTGCTGATGTTTCAAGGGCTTACACCAACTATCCACAGAGGCTGTGGATAAATAAGTGAATAACAATGCAGATTTCGGAGTTTCTTTACAGGGAACGCATGGTGCAGCACAACGCCTATTTTTTCAGCATTCCAGAAAAGCTTTATATTACAGTTAGTTAAGAATGTGAATATAACAGTCATCTTAATACAGGCACCTTATATGAATAAACACTCATAAATTTGGGAGTCAGTGGATAAGTGCCCATTTATGCACAGTTGAACGGGTGTAAATCATGCCCCACATTTTTCAGGCAGGCCCGCAATTCTTATGAGTTTTCCGGGAAAGACTGTATCTGGTGAAGGGCTTCATATACCACAACCGCACAAGCTGAAGAGAGGTTGAGGGAACGCACCGGAACATCCTGACGCATGGGAATGCGGATGGTATTTAAATCCTGCCGAACCTGTTGAGGAAGGCCGCAGGTTTCCGATCCCAGCACCAGCACATCACCAATAGTAAACTGTGTTTTCCAGATACTACGGGATGCTTTGGTCGAGAGCCCATACCAGGTGCCTCCTGTTTGTAATGATTGTCGCAAGGCGTTCCAGTTGGCGTGTTCCTGAACCTTTAGAAAGGGCCAGTAGTCCAGCCCCGCCCGTTTCAATTGCCTGTCGCTGATTTCGAACCCCAACGGGTGTACCAGATGGAGTTGGCAGCCCGTGCAGGCGCAGAGACGGGCGATGTTGCCGGTGTTGGGCGGTATCTCAGGCTCAAAGAGTACGATGTGTAATGGTGGATTCATGCGCCTGCACCATGACGGCGATAGCCGTCATACGCAAAGGGGACAAGCTTAGACGGAAGCAACGGGTGTTGCTTCCGGTCAAGCGCGGCAGCAATTGTAAAACAGTTCGCAGGGAAGTGGCTTGGCCCGCATGGTGAGGGGAAAGCGTTTTCCCCTAAGCGAATAAAAGCGGCGCAAAGACGGGCGATGTTGCCGGTATTAGGCGGTATCTCAGGCTCGAAGAGTACGATGTGAAGTAGCGGTTCCGTGTCCGAATTTGTCGTATCAGAAACAGACAGGTGCGGCTTCAATGAGCAGGGTTTCGGTGTGCATGATATATGGCAAGCAACTCCTGCAGGGCATCATCAAACTTGTTGTTTACGATACGGAATCCGGCGTCGCCAGCATGTTTGATTTCATCAACAGCAGCCTTTACCCGGAATTCAACAACCTCGTCATCGTCCTGCCCTCGAGCCAGCAAACGTTCCCGTAATGCATCCACGGAAGGGGGGAGGATAAAAATACGGTGGGCATCCGGGCATTTTCCAGACACCTGTTTTGCACCTTGCCAATCAATTTCCAGCAATACATCAAAACCATTGACGCGCAAGGATTCCACGTCGGCAGTGCGCGTTCCATACCAGTGGCCATGCACAAGGGCACATTCAAGAAAAGCATCGGCCTGTTTTTCGGTCTCAAATTCTTTTGGAGAGAGGAAGAAATAGTCTTTTCCATGTTCCTCGCCCGGTCTGGGCGCGCGTGTTGTAGCCGAAATACTTAATCTGAGTTCCGGACATTGTTTCAGCAGGGCGGCGCAGAGGCTTGTTTTGCCACTTCCGGAAGGGCCGGAAACGATAAACAGCGCCCCGCGCCTGTCGTTCACTATTGTGTTCCGTCCTGACCGGTCAGGTGCTTGTATTTAAGCAACAACATTTCTTTTGATTCTTCTCTGTCCGGATCATGCGGAATGCAATCCACCGGGCATACCTTCTGGCATTGGGGTTCATCGAAATGTCCAATGCATTCGGTGCACAAGTCCGGATTGATTTCGTAGATGTCCTCTCCTTCATAGATTGCACCATTCGGGCATTCCGGTTCACAGACATCACAATTGATGCATTCATCGGTAATCATTAAAGCCATATCAGGTTTCTCCGTTCGTCCTAATCTGTTGTCGACACGATAGCAACTTCGCGGTCCAGTTCACCGGTACGTAACCTGCCACGATACTCTTTAAGCGCCGTCGCCACCTTGCCTTGCAACAGGTACAGAGCAAGGAAGTTGGGAAAGGCCATAGCCAATAACAACAGATCGCTGAAATCGAGGATATTGCCGGCGCTGACCAGGCTGGCCAGTACGATAACCATGACAAACAGGATGCGATAGAGCATTGAATAGCGTTCGCCAAATACATAGGTCCAGCAGCGTTCACCGTAATAGGACCAGGAAATCATCGTCGAGTAGGCGAACAGCACGACAGATATGGAAAGAATGACCGGAAACCACGATAACACCGAGCCGAATGCTACGGCGGTCAATGCCGCACCCTTGCTCGTTTCCACCAGATGATGATATTCCGGTGCATTCCATACCCCGGTCAGCACGATGACCAGTGCCGTCATCGTGCAGATAATCACGGTATCAATAAAGGGTTCGTACAGTGCGACAAAACCTTGCCGGACGGGATAGCGAACCGATGCCGCCGAATGCGCAATAGCCGCCGATCCGATACCCGCTTCGCTGGAAAAGGCAGCGCGCTGAAAACCGACCACCAGTACGCCGACGAAGCCGCCTGTCACGGCGGTCGGTGAAAAAGCGCTGTGCAGAATCGTCATTAACGCGGCCGGAATATCAGCGGCATGTGAAACAACGATGTACAGGCATGCAGAGACATAGATGAATACCATCGTCGGTACAATAGCCTCGGCGGCATGGGCGATGGAACGAATGCCGCCGATAATGACCAGTGCCACAGCACCTCCCATGAACACACCGAACACCCACGGATAGGTCTCAAAGAAGGGTAATACATTCTGTACCGCACCCAGCGCCTGTGACACCTGAAAGGCATTGCCGCCGCCCATTGATGCGCCAACGCAGAATACGGCAAACATCAAAGCCAGCCCCTTACCCAGTTTCGCCCAGCCGTATTCGGCAAAGCCCTTGGACAGGTATTCCATGGCGCCGCCCAGCACATGTCCGTCCGGACGGAATTCGCGGTACATCTGGGCCAGCGTTACCTCGGTGAACTTCGATGTCATGCCGAAGAAACCGGCGAGAATCATCCAGAATGTTGCGCCGGGTCCACCGATACTGACGGCAATCGCCACCCCGGCAATATTACCCAGTCCGACCGTAGCAGAGAGTGCTGCCGATAATGCCTGAAACGGTGTGACCTCGCCTCGGTCCTCGGACGACTGGTAACGCCCGCGAATGACCTGAAAAGCATGGCCCATCATGCGCAGGTTGACGAAGCCGAAGCGTAAGGTCAGGTAAACCGCCCCGATCACCAGCCAGCCAACGATGAACGGCATCTTCGCTTCGCCCGGCATCACATCAAAAAACAATACCGAAGCCAGTGCTCCGTTGACGGAACCGAAGAAAGCATCCACGCCTGTTGGTGCAGCAAGTGCCTGTTGCGCCATGCCCAAAAGCATCATGACAAGCAGGAACAGTTTGTATGGTACTTTCATACCATCCTCCCCATACCAGCCCTTGTTTTCAGAACGTACCTCCGTTCCAGCCCCACATATGCCGTTCCGGGCCAGAAAATTCGATATAGACGCGTCCTGAATCAATGCCCAGTTCTGCCTGCATGAGTTCGCATAACGCTTGTGAAAAAGCACTGGTCTGTGCTTCCGGCAAGCCGAGGCTCTTGAGTTGCAGATAGGCCAGCGGTGCATCGCTACCGGCAAAGAGCATGGCATTGCCGGAGTCAAGATTCACCATCACATAGGATTCCGGTTTTCCCAGAATGGATGCCACAGTTTGCGATGTTTTTTCCAGCAGCGCCTGTTGTCCGCTATCATCCATGGTTACATTGGTCTGGATATTCAGATAAGGCATATATTCCTCCTGTTGTTATTCCTGAACGGTATGTGCTGCGGGGCGGCAGGCAGCCACGGATTGCACGGTGCGTCCTCTGCGGCGATTGATGATGTTCACGCCGGCAATGATGAATCCCAGCGCGATGAATGCACCCGGTGGCAGCACAAACATTAGAAAATCCGGATAATGTTCGCCAAAGAGTGAAATGCCGAAAATACTTCCATGCCCAAAAATCTCACGCACGCTGCCCAGTAGCATTAAAGCGAAGGTGAAACCCAGACCCACGGCGAGGGCATCGGTAGCCGAATCCAGTACGTTGTTCTTGCTGGCAAAGGCTTCAGCGCGTCCCAGGATGGCGCAGTTGACCACAATCAGGGGGATAAACAGCCCCAGAATCAGATACATGTCATGCATCCAGGCATTCATCGCCATACCAACCACGGTAACGAAGGCTGCAATTACCATAATATAAGCGGGAATGCGCACATTCTTTGGAATGAAACCGCGAATCAGGGATACCACGATATTAGAGCCCAGCAACACCAGTACCGTGGCGGCGCCCATCCAGAAACCATTGATGGCGCTGGTGGTGACGCCCAGCAGCGGGCACATGCCCAAAAGCTGAGCGAAGATCGTATTGTTATGCCAGAAGCCATCGGCGAGGATTTCTGTTTTATTCATGAGGGAAGTTTCCCTTTTTCACTTTGTATATCAAGGTGCGCGGCCATTTTGAGCAGTTTCTGCCTGTTGATCCTGAAGAACTCCAGACCCTTCCTGACCGCTTTGACGACAGCGCGCGGTGTAATTGTGGCACCGGTAAACTGATCGAAATCTCCACCATCCTTCTTCACTGCCCAACGGGCACTATCCAGGGTCTTGCCCACAAAGAAACCAAGCCATGGTTTGTTGTGGACAATGCCATCACCCAATCCCGGCGTTTCCCGATGGTCGGTAATACGGATGGCATGAATCCCGCCAGATGGTGAAATGCCGATAAGGATTCGGATGGAACCCGAATAGCCGTCCGGCGCGACGACCTCCCAGGCAAACGCTGTAACCCGTCCCTGCGCGTCGCGTGCCAGATAAACAGGCATATTTTGTCCTGCCACATCCCACACCAGTTTATCGTCAATCGGACTGTTGACGTGCGCCGGTAACACCTGTTCCAGACTTCGATGCAGCATGGCGCGTTGGGCCTGACGAATCGGCTCGCGCGTAAACATGTCCGTCACGCCAAGTAATGATGCGGCGATGACGGTTACCAGCGTTAAGGCAATGACCATCATCAGCATTTCCATGGTGCGCTTACCCTTGCGATTTCCGGCCTGATTATTTTCCATAGACACGTGGCCTTAAATAATGGTCAATCAGGGGAACGGCGCAATTCATCAACAGAATCGAGAACATCACCCCCTCCGGATAGCCGCCGAAACTGCGAATACTCCATGTAAGAATGCCGCAGCCGACGCCAAACACCAACTGTCCATGCGGTGTCACGGGCGATGTGACCGGGTCTGTCGCCATGAAGAACGCTCCCAGCATCAGCCCTCCCGCCAGCAGGTGGAACAGCGGTGGAGCAAAGTGCTCCGGATTGATCTGGTTGAAGATCAATGCCAGCACACTGACCGTGGCGATAAACGAGACGGGAATGTGCCAGGCGATGGTATGCCGCGCCAGCAGATACACGCCGCCCAGGAGCAATGCCAGTGTGCTTGTTTCGCCCAGACTGCCGGATTCGCGTCCCAGGAATGCATCCAGATAGCTATAATCATACTCGCGCAGGGCCTCGAGCACGCCAATACCACGGCTCCATTCGGTTTTGACATGTCCAAGCGGACTGGCCATGGTGATGGCATCCAGTCCATGATGCAGCGACTCCGGTCCCAGCCAGAACAAATGCCATGATTGTGTAAAACTATATAAATCCACCAGCGGTGCGCCTGCGTGCATGGGGATGATCCATGCCGTCATGTTGAGCGGGAAGGAGATCAGCAACACCACCCGCGCCGCCAGCGCCGGATTGAAGGGATTGTGCCCCAGGCCGCCGTACACCTGTTTGGAAAGGATGATGGCCGTGATGCAGCCGATCAACGGTATCCACCACGGCACGTAGGCGGGCAATGTCAGCGCAAGAAACAGGCCGGTCAGCGCCGCTGAGCCATCACCCAGCGGTGACAGGGGCCGGTGCATCAACTTGAGGCATGCCAGTTCGGTTAACATGCACCCGGCCATGCAAAGCACAATAAGGAACACAGCCAGCCAGCCGAACAGATAAACGCTGACCACCGTGGCCGGGGCCAGCGCCAGCATTACGGAAAGCATATTGGCACGAATCGTATCGCCACCGTGGGCATGCGGTGAACTGATTAAGCCCGAACTATTCATGCACTTTTTTCTCCATTGCTTTCATCGGTATTTTGAATGGCTTCAGTGGTTGGTTTCGTTTCAGATTTACCAACTGCTTCAGCCTTATCAGCAGAGACTGCTTTGTGCTGTTGTTTTGCTCTGGAGCGACGGGCCGCACGCTCGGCCTGCTCCCGCGCCAGACGATTGTCGCGGGCCTCACTTCTGATCTTGGAAATCCGGGCGAATTCCTGTTCCTTCTCTATTTTCGCAACCTGTCCCTTGGCATAGCGAAAATAATGCACCAACGGGATATGCGAGGGGCACACATAGCTGCAGCATCCGCATTCAATACAGTCAAACAAATCGTATTCCTGCCCACGATCAAACTGGTCGTTACGGCAATGCCAGGCCAGCTCATTGGGGACCAGCCCTGTCGGACATACTTCAACACAGTGGCCACAGCGGATGCAGGGTTCTTCCACGGCTTGCTCGCTGTAAAAAGTGCTCCGTTGCATGGCCAGCAGGCCGTTGGTCGATTTTACGACCGGCACATCCAGTTTCGACAGACGCTCCCCCATCATCGGACCGCCGTGAATTACATGTATATCATCCATGTCATTTAAACCGTGCCGGGCAAACAGGAACGGGACGGGTGTTCCAATACGGGCGCATACATTGCCCGGTTGCGGTACGGCATCGCCGCTCACCGTTATGACCCGGCTGGTCAAAGAGCGGCCTAAACATACGGCATCGTGGACAGCATTGGCGGTGCCGACATTCTGGCAAAGCAGGCCAATATGAAGAGGCAATCGCCCTGCCGGAATTTCACGGCCCGTCAGCGCATAAACCAGCTGTTTCTCACTCCCCTGCGGGTAGCGGGTCGGCAATACGCGGACTTTGATGTTACCGGTATCAATTCCGCCCATTTCGGTCAAAGCCTTGCGTATGCTTTCCACGGCATCCGGTTTGTTGTCCTCAATGGCGATGATGCCATGTTTTGCGTTTACCGCATGCATGATGATGTCCATGCCACGAAGAATTTCCTCCGGCTTTTCCAGCATCAGACGGTGATCGTTGGTGAGGTACGGCTCACACTCAATGCCATTCAGAATGACCGTATCAATCGGATTGCGTTGATCCCTGACCATCTTGATAAAGCTGGGAAATACCGCACCGCCCAGACCCACGATGCCGCATACGCGAATGCGTTCGCGGATGGTGGATGGTTCCGTGTTGCGATAATCCGGCATCGGTTCGAGGCTCTCGTCCGGGGTGTCTTTGCCATCCGGTTCAATGAAGATGCACGGTCGTCCCATGCCGGAGGGGTGCGGTATAGGATGCTCTTCAATCTTGACAACCTTGCCGGAAGCGGACGCATGGATGGAAGCGGATACGTAACCCTGTGATTTGGCAATTTTCTGCCCAAACAGCACAGAATCGCCTACGTCCACCAGTGGCGCGCATGTTTCACCAATATGTTGTTTGAGCGGCAGAATGAGCACGGGTGGCAACGGACACTGACCGATTTTTGATGCGGCTGTGATCTTGTGCTCCGGCGGATGCACGCCACCTGAAAAGGTTCCCGGTGTTGCCCCCGATGCCGCCAGTCTCAGGCGCTCAAACAGCTTGTGCAGCATGTTCGCCCCCGTTTTCCGTCTTTTTATGGGTTCCCGGCGCTGACCATGTCCATTCCTCCAGAACCTCGGGTTTGAGCACCATATCAATGCAATTCACCGGACAGGGTTCCACACACAACGTGCAGCCCGTACAATGATCTTCAATCACTGTATGATACTGTTTCGGTGCACCGATAATGGCATCCACCGGGCAGGCCTTGATGCACAGCGTGCAGCCGATGCATTCATCCTCACGGATAAAAGCCAGCATGGGCGGCGCGGGTTCTTCCTCAAGCTGTTTGGGTTCCACACCCATCAGATCCGCAATAGCCAGCATGGCGCGCTCGCCGCCGGGAACACAATGGTTCACATCTGCTTCACCGCGTGCCACGGCCTCGGCATAGGGTTTGCAGCCGGGATAGCCGCATTGACCGCACTGGGTCTGGGGCAGCACGGCATCAATCTTGCTCACCATGGGGTCGCCCTCGACATGGAAGACGCGCGAAGCAATCGCCAGCACGATGCCTGCAGCCAGCGCCACGCCTCCTAAACTCAATATTGCTGCCAGAATACCCATTTTCGGGG
>CAZEMN010000040.1:0-14315 GCA_964513335.1 uncultured Zetaproteobacteria bacterium
CCGCGGGCATATCGTTCCCGCCGGTTAAAAATATTTTACCACGAAAGCACAAAGATACAAAGAATACAGGGAAAACACTGAAAGATACTTCTACAGATCATAAAGCAGCGGATGGTTCATCATTGTCCTGATTAATTCCACAGCAGGGATTATAAATTGAGTTCAAAGAACCCTTTCTTTTGAGGTGTCGGTGACGATGGGGTCCGTTGGCTGTCCTCATCCGTGGCCGTTGGTGCGGTGCCGGTGCGGAAGGCTTCAAGAAACGGTTTTTTGGTATCCGGCCCCGGCAGCTTACCGGTCTTGGGGTCAATAACCACCCATTCAATACCATCCGGCGGCGTGAAGTTTTCTTTTGGTTTACCGCGCTGGAAGGTCTTCATGGCCGAAAGCCAGATGGGCAGAGCCGCTTTCGCGCCTGTTTCATGTTTACCCATGCTGGAGGGCGTGTCGCGACCGGCCCATACGCCGGTCAGGATTTGTGGCGTAAACCCCATGAACCATGCATCCACCTGTTTATTGGTGGTGCCGGTTTTGCCGGCGGCCACGCGCCCCAGTGCCCGCGCCCGCCATCCGGTGCCATGCTGAATGACGCCATGCATGATATTGGTTACCAGAAAAGCGCTGACCGGATCCAGGGTTTGCTCGGCGGGCTGCATGGAATCATTGACGGCCAATACCGGATCGGCATGGCATATCTGACAACGATGCCCGGCGACGGATCGATGCAGGGTCTGGCCATTGCGATCCTGCACCTGCTGTACGATTACGGGTTGCCAGCGTTTGCCGCCGGAAGCAATGACAGCATACGATTCCGTCAGTTCCTTGAGCGTGACCTCCGTGACGCCAAGCGCCAGTGCCAGTTGCGGTGGAAAATCGTGTTGAAACTGGTAATTACCAAGCGCACGCTTAAAACGGTTGATGCCGACATTCTGTAATAGTTTGATGGAGGCCAGGTTGCGCGAGTGTTCCAGCGCATTGCGCAGGGTGACGGGTCCGGCGAATCGGTTTCTGTAGTTTTCCGGACGCCAGAATTCGTCCTGTTTCAGGTTTTCGAATACCACGGGAGAATCCATGATGATGCTGGCCGGAGTAAAACCCGAATCCAACGCCGTGGCATAGAGGAATGGTTTGAAAGCGGAGCCAGGCTGGCGCATGGCTTTGGCAACACGGTCAAAGTCTCCCATTTTGTAGTCAAAGCCGCCCACCTGTGCCAGCACCGTGCCGTGTTGCAGATCAATGGCGTAGAGTGAGGCTTCCACCGAAGGTTGTTGCGTCAGACGCACACCGCCTTTGCCATCACCCTGCAACCATATTTCATCGCCGGGAATCCATGTGCGCGGCCGCTTTCGTGTTTCCGGTGCAATGGCCTCACTGGTGCCTTGCGCCAATGCTTCGGGCTTGGGTTTGGGATAATTCTCCCACTGCCATTTGGGTTTGGAAAGTTGCCAACGGTGGATGCCATCGTTTACGTTTAATCCGCCTTCCGGCAATATTTCTTCGACCAGCGCCGGAATCATCTGGTCTTCGGGCAGAGGAACTTCCTCTTCATCCTTACGCTTCTCAGCCCATGCGACGAGGATGTCCGGCCATGTTTCTTCCGGGTGATGCACGGGGAAGCGGTAAAGCTGGCGTTGCTCAATGGCCAGTACGCCTTTGCGCACCGCATGAACTGCGGCCAATTCATTTTTTGGCGTATACGGGATGATGACGGTCAGGCCCTGCTTTCGAAGAGTCTTTGCGCTAAAACGGGTGACGAGTTCCTGATAAACCCGATTGGCATAGGCATTGGTGAGCTTTGATTCAGGCAGGGGAGCGATATTCAATGGCTCAGCAAGTGCTATTTTTACCGTGTTTTCCGCAGCAAAGCCACTTCTTTCCATCATGTGCAACACGGTGTTGCGCCTTGTAAGCGCCCGTTCGGGATGCAGGTGCGGGGCATAGCGCGCGGGCGCCTTGGGCAGTCCCGCCAACATGGCGGATTCGGCCAGCGTCAGTTCATCCAGGCGTTTGTGGAAATAGCGCCATGCCGCACTGGCCACGCCATAGGCGCCGCGGCCCAGATAAATCTGGTTCAGGTAGAGGTACAGAATGTCATCCTTGCTGAACTGTTCCTCAATTCGGTGGGCGAGGATGATTTCGCGGATTTTCCGGGTGTAGGTGCGTTCCGACGTGAGCAGAAAATTCTTGGCCACCTGCTGGGTAATGGTGGAGCCGCCCTGCACCGTATGTCCGGCACGCAAGTTGGCAATGGCGGCGGAGAGGATGCGGGCGGGATTGATGCCCGGATGCTGGTAGAAATGCTCGTCTTCCGCAGCGAGAAAAGCGTTTCTGATCTGTTGGGGAATATCCGCAAGGGGCGTCAGGATGCGGTGTTCGTCGGCATATTCGGCCAGCAATTCCCCGTTTGTGTTATAAACGCGGGAGACCAGCGGTGGCTGATAGGCCGAAAGGCTGCTAAGTTTAGGCAAACCGCTTGAGAAATAGAGGTAAATACCTGTGATGCCAATCACAGAAATAATGGCGAATGCGAGGCCTAATTTGAGGATGAGGGAAGTTTTACGCATCAGCCGAAGCCTACGGTTTTATCCGGTTGTCCGGCAAGTATCTGTTCGCCAGGAGCGGGAAGCAGGCTTCACCCTTATCGAACTGATGGTGGTGATCGGGATTATGGCAATCGTTATGGCCATTGCCGGAGGTGCGTATTCCAGTTGGCGGGAAAACACACGTGTGGATTCAGCCAAGGAGAAGATCGTCAGCATTCTGCAACAGGCCAGGCTGGCGGCACTTTCCAGGCGGACAGCTCAGACAGTGACGTTTAATTATGCCGGAGCGGGAGCAAACCCGAATACCGTCACAGATGCACGCGGGCAATTGTATCGGTTTCAGGGTGTGACATTACTGGATTTTGTGTGCGGAGGCTGCAACCTTGGTGCTAACAATACCGAGAATATCACTTTTACTCCGCGTGGAACTGCGACCCAGTTAACCGTGCAGGTATCTTCTCCCACTGCTGACAAGGTGTTTTTTATACAGGCAAATAGCACTACGAGTAGAGTGGTAACCCGGCGTTCATGCGTTGCCCCCAATTGCATATGAAGATTTTTACTGTGAAAAATAAAGGGAAGCAGCAGGGCTTCACCCTGATCGAATTAATGGTTTCGGTGCTGATTGCATCTGTAGTGATGCTGGCCCTGGGGGGAATGTTGATTGTAGGGATACGTTCCAATCAGACCAGCGAGCGCCGTATGGATGCGGTGGGCCTTGCACAGTCGCTGATGATTGATGCGACCACCCAGTCTCTGGGCAGTGTGAGCACGCCTCCGGCAGGGAATCAAAACACTGCCATTCCCAATTTTACCTCCAACATCGTCATTACACCGGATAATGTTCCGGTTGGCTGGGCGCAACCTCTTCCCTTGAGTGGCACAGGGGGGGTGACGATTTCTGTAACGGTTAACTGGAATGAGCGCGGTATTCCGAAAAATGTGACTCTGAATTCACGGACGGTTCGGTGATGCGTGTGCATATCAGGCAACCATTCGTAGCCCGGCGCGACGAGGCTGGTTTTACGCTGGTTGAACTGATGGTGGCGATGCTTATCGCCCTGGTTATTATGGCTGGTCTCTACGTCAGCTTTTCAAAGCAGAGTACCGAATACAGTTATCAGAACCGGCGCATTGATGCCGTGCAGGATCTGGAATTTGCCATCAAATTTATTTCTGATGATTTACGTGCGGCTCTGGTTGTAGGCGGTGTATCATCAGTTGCGATAACTGACGATGCGACTGGGCGAACAACGAATTTACAGATGACAGTCTGGGATCAAAACGTTGCCTCTTGGGCGGCGCCGCCAAATGATGGGCCAACAAATAACTTCCGTGCGGTGCGGCGCTATGTTCTGGCCGTTGATCCCAACAATGCTGCCCAGTTTGTGTTGCGCTATGAACGCAACTTGAATGATGGAAATAATATTCCTGTAGAAACTCTTCCCAATGTCACCTTTTTCAAGGTATTTGTAGATGGTGTGACGCCGCGTGTTGTGCCTGCGGGGAATCCCAATGCAGGCAACCCGTATCCGGGGATTCCGGCACCATTGCCAGTGACCAGCTTGCAGGATTCGGGTGGCCTTCCGGTAAATAACATTAGCGGTTACACGATTCTGGTAGAGATAGCCGTGCAGGCCGGATACAACCAGGGTTTGATGCAGGATGTACTGGGTAACCCGACGACGAACAAGCGGGTGTGGCGCTATATTCAGGCGTATCCGCAGTCATCAGCGAATTAAGCGTGTTTCAGGAGTCGAACATGAAGACGAACGTACGAATACATGACAAAAACGAACGATCCGAAGAGCGGGGTTTCATCCTTGTTTCCGTGATTATGATACTGGTGATTCTTACCATCATTGGCGCGGTATCGATGATGAAATCGACTGTCGAAGTTAAGGTTTCCGCAGGATCAGCTTTGTCAGGGCAGGCATTGGCGGCGGCCAGTGCCGGTCTGGCACAGAATTATGCCTACTGGTCCTATAATGCGGCAGGGCAAACTGAAAGGGACAGTGTCGTGGCTGATGTTGGCAATGGCACGGCTACATCCGGGATCGGCTTTATTCAGGATACGCTTGGCGCAGTCGATTTTCCTACACCATCCATGATGTCCGATCTGGGAGCGGGGTTTGATGCCGTTATCCAGGGCAGCGACCCAGCTTTACTACCACCGGGTATTCGCGTGTACAATATTACTGCGGCTGGCGCAACACTGGTTCCCAGTGCGACGTGGGCAACGGTGAACACGCCGCAGGTTGCAGTCTGGGCTACCAGTTTCGCGAAGCAGACAGGTTCCGCTTTCCCTTATGCCGCGCCCAATACGGCTGCTTGCCCGGATTGTAGTATTGCAATATATGCGCTGGGCCGGGCAGGCACTCCCGGTCAGGATGCGCGCAGCCTGCTGCGAGAGATTCAGGTGACGATCAAACAGGATCTGGAAGGTGTGAGCGCACTGACCAATGCGCCTTCGTACGGTAATTTCAACGAGTTCTGCTCCGAGGCGGCAGCCAAGGCCAATCTGGGCAACGCATCGGGATGGATGGCAACCCTTAACAATACTGTCATTGAAGTGACACAGAACCCTTATCTTCGGGATACCGCGAATGACAAAAGCGCACCGTCCGGGATCGCGATCAAGTCCAATACCAAGCTTGGCGGCGGCGGTAAAGGCTTCAGGAAGAAAGCCGCCAGCACTACCGGTGCAACATTCGAACGCGTCCCCTTGCTTGTCTATTCCGGCCATGGTCCGGCAGGAGCGGCTAACGAGTCACGGGCCAATTATGCCGGCACTGGCGCTTCCAATCCGGATAATACGGTTCCTTACGATAATCTCGACCTGTTGGCGCCCAACGAGACACCACACAATCTGTTGATGTCCCCGACGATGAATACGGCTGACGAGATTAAATATTTTCCGAATGGTGTGTCCCAATTGTTCAATCTGGACGCCTATCGTTGGGCGGCCGAGGAATTTGTTTGTCAGGACACCAGCAAAGCGGACGGAACAGACGGCAATGGCCGCTATTGCAGCAAGGCGGAGGCCCTGCGGCTTGCCGCCGGTAGCGCCGCGCCGGTGACCGGACGCCTGACGGTGGCCGAGTTTGAATACAACGCCAATTATGGCATTCCGATGTTCGGTATGGTTCGGGTCATGATGCCGACGACGGGCAGTGGTAAAACATTCAGTTGCACCGTCAATGGAACTGCTTTTAACAGTGAATTTTATAACATCTCCGGCAGCGTATCTACAATGACGACGGACGGCACCGGCGGCGCGTCTGGATTTTATACTGGGTCGCCAGCAACAGTGGATTCCGATGGTACGCTGGACGGTACCGCACGCGTGCTGGTGTACGGATCGCTGTTTTTCGATTTCTTCACGGATGACAATAATAACAATGTGTTTGACCCCGCGGCGGGCGAACGCCTGCTTGAACCATTGGAAGCGACCGATTCATACATGAAAATTGAATTTCCAATTTTGGTTAATCCGGCGATGCCCCATGGTCCGCTGGGGGCGTTCCCGACTGCGGCAGCGGGCGGCACCATTGCAACAGGGGTTTCCACCAATCCAATTAATCTGGCGGCGCCTACCGGCGGCTATTATCCTGCCAGTGAAGGCTTGGTGCTGCAAAATGACAGCACAACCTACGATAAGGGACTTACCGGCATCATGCGGCTGATGAGTAATGGCTTGAGTCCGCTCATGCCGACGGATGGCCTGACTGCAATATCTGAAGCAATGATTGCATCACCTGGGACATTTCCTCCTGCCGGGGCAAGCACTTTGTTTTCGAATAATGCAACGGCGCTTAAGTATTATTTTGATCTGATGGTGTTGAATGCCAGGCAATCCGATTCGTTTTCATGGCCGATCAGTACGACATTCCCGGGCAATATGAGCGCGAGTTTCTATATTGGCACTGAAGATTCGGTGGCTGGTAGCAATCAGGGCGATATGTTCCACCTGTTGTTTCCGAGCGGCTATATGCATGGCTGGAAAGTGGCCCTGGCTGCGCTCAATCTGAAAGCAGTAGACTGGAATGGCATATTCACCAATCTTGAAACCGGGCTGGCGGCGCAGAGTGCTGCTTCAAAAGACTATGGCGATGCTACCAGGCCTAAGGGATCGCCGTTCAACAGTGCGGCGGATGTCCCGGCGACTTGTGGTACTGGGACGACCCAGTGTACCTGGGCGGAATGGGTGCAGAAACTGGAAGCAAATCCTGAAAAATATTTCTATGTGGATGATACGGATCCATCGGGCTATGGGCTATTGACCGACAAGTGGCAGGATATTCCGGGTGAAATGTATGTGGGTGGCCTGTTGGATATGCATGCGCATGCCAACATCAACGGTTTGGTTTATACGCCGGGACCACTGGAATGGGAGCCGGGGAATTCAAATTATGCGGGTAATAGTAATCATATGGCCTATATCAATGGGGCCATTATTACCGGCTTCGGCGCCTATGTGAAAAATAAGGTAACCAACGGGCGCTATGTGCTGGTGTATAGCAATGATGCCGTGGATAACATTAATACGAACACAGCAGTGAGCACGCCACTGCGATTTGCCCGGCAGCAATTGAAATAGGTATGAAGATGTTGTTTTTTAATCTCATTGCAGGTTCTGCCATCGCTTTGGTGATGGGATTGCCGGCTTCGGCAGCATCTTTCTATCAGTGGAAGGATGAGGCCGGGGTGACGCATTTTACCGACAATCCGAATATGGTCCCACCCAAATACCGTAACAAAGGCCAGCGGGATTTATCGTCTTTCCCGGCGTTAAAAAGCAATGCCAGCGAACCCGCCAGTCGAATGTCGGCGAAATACAAGATATGGACCGAGAAATGTGCCCGTTGCCACCATACTGGCAAGGGGGAGCGTGACGGTCTGATTGGGCTTGGGCCGGTAACAATCAATTCAAATACACGATTTCCCGAAACAGTTAAAGATTTGACTAAAAAGCTCAGGTTCGCGGCCAATGGCCGCTACAGCGACATGTCCACGGTGGATGTAACGGATGATGAATTACGTGCTATCGCGAACTATTTGATGGAAAAGCAGAAGTAGCACATTTTTTTCTCCATGGCAAAATTACATCCACATGTATTGACTTTTTCTTTATACATGGGTAAGTTGCATCATTAAGTGCGAGTAGAACTTAAACGAAGGGGTGGAAGTGGGGCTATTTTCCAGCAAGTCTGAGTCTCTGATGGGCGTGGATATCAGCTCGACCGGCATCAAGCTGGTGGAGTTGGGGCGTGTGCGTGGAGGCTTTGAGCTGAAGTCCATGGCCGTGGTACCATTGCCGCGCGATGCCATTGTGGAAAACACCATTATTGATTCCATGGCCGTGTCGCAGGCATTGCTGGACGCGATGGAGATGGCTCGCCCCTCGACCCGCAATGTGGCATTTGTTGTTTCGGGCAATGCCGTGATCATCCGCACCGTGACTATGCCGACCATGACCGAGTTTGAACTGGAAACACAGATTGAATTCGAAGCGGATCAACATATTCCGTACGATATTGATGATGTCTATCTGGATTTTCAGATACTGGGCAAAGTATCGGAAGATGATACGCAAATGGATGTGGTTCTGGCTGCCTGTAAACGCGAGGTTATCGAGGACTATCAACTGGTGCTGAATGAAGCGGGACTAACGCCAACATGCGTGGATTGTGCGGTGTTCACTCTGGAAAATGCTGCGGAACTACTACCGGACGAGACCGGGCAAGAGGCATCAGATGCGTTGGTGGACCCTAGGGATGTGCGTACGCATGCGCTGATAAATATCGGCGCGAATCTGATTAACATCAATATCCTGCAAAACGGACAAATGGCTTTCGTGCGCGACCAGTTCTATGGCGGCAACAATCTGACGGAAGAAATTCAGAAAACGCATGGCATCAGCTACCAGGCCGCGGATCAGATGAAGCAGGAGAATTTCTCGGGGATCAAGGTGGAAGCGCTGGAGGGCTTTTATGTGGGCTTGACCAGCGAACTGGTGCGCTCGCTGGATTTTTATACTGCCAGTCATGCCGAACACCCCGTACAGAAGCTTCTCTTGAGCGGCGGTTCATCGCTGATTCCGGGTCTTGCAAACGAACTGGAGCAACGGTTAGGCATTGAAGCACAAGTATTGAATCCACTTTCCGCAATCAAGGCGTCCAACCGAAAATTTGATCAGGAGTATCTGGATCGTATCGGCCCTATGATGATGGTTCCGGTAGGGCTTGCGCTCAGGAGCTTTAACGAATGATTCGCATCAATCTCATTCCCTACCGTGGTGTTCGCCGTCAGCGCCAGATATTGCAGCATATTGCAGCGGCACTGGGTGTGGTGGGGTTGGCGGTGGTCATTAGTCTGGGACTTCATATCTATGGTTCATCCACACTTTCCGGCTTGCAGAGTAATCTGGCGTCGCTGCGCGCACAGAACAAGATTCTGAATAAGAAGATCGGTAAAATAAGGGATCTCGACAAATTAAGGAAGAGTGTACAGCGAAAACTGGCTCTGGTGGATGAGTTACAGCGCGGACGTTTTCGCAGTCTGGAAACATTATTGGCACTGTCTCATGCGATTCCGGAGAATGTGTGGCTGCTAGATGTGAAGGATTCGGGTGGTGGCCTTCAGTTAAACGGCTTGGGTGAAAGCAATAAAGCCGTGGCCAATTTTATGCGTGCGCTGGATCAGGAACCGGTATTTTCCGGGGTGAATCTGAAAGTGATTGAACGGCAGACCATCGGCTCGATTCCAGTTCGGAAATTCTCCCTGAAGATGCAACGGGTGACTCCTCCGGCTCAGGCCGCCAAACCGGTAAAAGGCAAGCAATCGTAATGCCTGGCGCATTGAATATCAGTCAACTTGAAGTGTTGCGGCCCATCCTGCCGTTCCCGTTATGGCAGAAGGCGGCTGTGCTGGCAGCGAGTTTTGTCCTGATTCTTGTTGCCTACGTATATTTGGGCTGGATGCCATTGCAGGATAATATCACCCGTGTTCAGCGGAGTGTGGCTGGGGAGCAGATGCTTCTCGCAAAGAACCTCAGGCTTGCCAAGGATTTGCCACGCAAGAAAAAAGAATTTGCCAAACTGGAAAAACAGTTGAAGGTAGCGCTGAATATGCTGCCCAAAAAATCCCAGATTCCTGATCTGCTGGAAGGAGTAACCCGTGCCGGGACGAACTCCGGTCTGGAATTTTCAACGTTTAAACCATTGGGAGAAATAAATAAGCAATTTTATGCCGAAGTGCCGGTGAACCTCAGTGTCACGGGAAGCTATCGACAGTTGGCGACATTTCTTAAGCGCGTGGGCCAAATGCCGCGTATCGTGGATGTAAAGAATCTGACATTGGAACAGGCCAGGGCCGGGGGCCTGCTGACCGTGAAGGGGAAAGCTGTGACCTATCGTTTTATTGAGGCGGGAACCGGAAAGAAAAAAACCCGCAAGGGCAGGCGTTAGTGTCGCGCGCAAGGCGTCAGGTCTTGAATCGCGCACCGCTTGGTGCGTTTTCCAGATCCGTGCGTGATTCAAGATATTACCCCTTACGCACTAACAATGGCCGGGAGGCAAATCATGCAAATCAACATGCAAATCAATGGGTGGGAAACTATGTATAAAAAGCCCCTTGCAAGAGGCTATAAACGCTATGCAATAACAGCGGCGTTATTCACCTTGTTGTTTTTCCTGTCGCCATTTTCTGCACAAGCTGTCCAGGTGAATAAAATCAGCCTGCAAAAGTCGCCCGGTGGTGATGTAGTGACGATTCTGGCGGATGCGCCGATGACCTATGAGTTGTTTGACCTCAAGGCGCCCTCGCGGCTGGTGGTGAACATCCCCGGAGCTTCGCTGAAGAAGGGCCTGGAACCATTGCGTGACGACCATCCGGGAGTGAACAGTGTATTTCCTGTTGTTTCCGGCAATGGCGTGCGGCTTGAAATCGGGATGGATCGTGTGCTGACCTATAAGGTGGATGAAAAGGGCAAAAAACTTGTTGTTCGTTTTGCGGCAACAGCCACGGCGGGCAAAAAGAACGGAGTGGCTTCCGCGGCGGTATTGAAGGATATTAATATCCGCGATCGTGGATCGGTCACCGAACTGATCCTGCGCGGTGATAACATGAATGCCAATCACGATGCCTTTGTTACCAACAAAGGACGCACGCTTATTCTGGATTTCTGGGGCGCAACCTCGATGTTGCCCAAGGAGCATTATGCCGTTTCGACTCAAAAGGTGAGTGGCGTAACGGTGGGGCAGGCCGAGGGGCGTGTGCGCCTGGTTGTGAATCTGATCAAGGGCGGACAGGAGCACCATCAGATTGATGCCAGTGGTCAGCAGATGGTAGTGCGATTTGGCGGTGTTGCGGCCAAACGAAAGGCAGCCGTAGTGAAGGTTGAGGAGGTTCACTTTCAGCCGGATGACCGTGTGGCACATTTGCAAATTCGTACGGATGCGGCCAATCCTATTGTGAATGTCTATGAGAAACAGGGTAATGTGGTGCTGGATATCAAAAAAGCGGCATTGGCTGCCGGACAACAGCGTACGCAAGATGTGCGGGATTTTCCTGGCCCTGTCAAACAGGTGGATGCCTATACGGTGGATGACCAGGTGCGCATCGTGGCTCGTTTGCGGGAGAAGGTTGATGTTTCCAGCTTTCAACAGGGCAATGTGCTGACACTGACCCTGATACCGAAAGACCTCGCGGCAGCGCGCCGTGGCGTGAAGGGTACGGAGAAGTTTGCCTACACCGGCCAGAAGGTTACGTTTGATTTCAAGGATATTGATATTCGTAATGCGTTGAAACTGATCGCGGAAATGAGTGACCTGAATATCATCATGTCCGATGATGTGGATGGCAAGCTGACTATGCGACTGGTGGACGTGCCCTGGGATCAGGCGCTGGACCTGATTTTATCCGCGCGTGGTTTGGGTAAGGAACGGCAGGGCAACGTCATGCGTATTGCGCCGACCAAAGTGCTGGCGGAGGAGCGCCAGAACCGACTACAGGCGCTTCAGGGCTCCGAACAACTGGAGCCATTGGTGACGGAGTTCATCACCCTGAGTTATGCCCGGGTAGTAGATGTGAAAAAGATGCTGTCCGGAGCTTCGGCCAATTCAACCAAGGGGGGCAGTGCCTCCGGTGCGAGTACGGGTGGAGCAGTGCCCACGTCGCCCGTGGCGCCCACGTCGTCGGAAACGACCATCGGAATTCTCTCACCGCGCGGCAGTTTCCTGGTAGACGAGCGGACCAATACCCTGATTATCAAGGATACCAAGGATTCCGTGAACAACATCAAGCGGCTGATTGCTACCATCGACAAGCCGGTGGAACAGGTGTTAATTGCGGCACGCATTGTTGAGGCGACGGATAATTTCTCGCGTGACCTTGGCGTAAGCTGGGGCGGCCAGGTGAATGGCCGTGGTGGCAATGTGGGCCATCGGGTCGGCGGCGGTGCATCCGACCGGATTGATCCCAGTCCAACTGCTACTCTGGGGGCTGGATCAGGCACGTCGGCTCTTGCATCTACAGCAGCGTTGCCAGGAAGCTTTTTGGTAGATCTTCCAGCTGCCGTGGCGACAGGTGCTGGCGGGTTGCTTGGCTTTAGTATAGGCGCGTTGAACAATTCCTTTAATCTTGACCTGGAACTCTCTGCTGCTGAAGCTGATAAAAAGATCAAGATTATCTCCAATCCGCGCGTAGTGACCACCAATCTCAAAACGGCCACCATTGATTCTGGTAAAGATGTGCCATTTGAAACCGTCAGCCAGAATGGTACGCAGGTGCAATTCAAAAAGGCGACATTGGGGCTGGAGGTGACGCCACAAATTACGGCGGACAAGCGGGTGATCCTGCATGTTGTGGTGACCAAGGACAGCGTCCTGGCTCCTGTCGGAACCAGCACCAATCCGGTGCTCAGCACGAAGAAGGTTGATACGGAAATCTTCATGGATAATGGTGAGACCATTGTGATTGGCGGCGTTTATACACGTGACCGGCAGGAGACAACCAATGGCGTTCCCGGATTAAGCAAGATTCCACTTCTTGGTTGGCTGTTCAAAAAGAAATTCCGGCAGGATAATAAAACGGAATTACTGATTTTCCTGACACCCCAGATTCTGGAAAACCGCCCGGGACACGGACTGTCGCTGGCCGAATCCAGCTGACGCAGTTATTGTGTAAGGCATGCCTGCCGGGCGGCCAACATGGCCGCCCGATTTTCACGGGAGATCAATTTCGGATGGATGTCATCACCCTCTTTCTGACAGGATAGCCGCATGAATGCCGGAAAATTCGTAAACCATGTCTACCGCGTTGACCTTGGTGCGCGTTCTTATGACATTCATATTGAACCGGATTGCCTGGATGGCATAGGTGCGGCTATGCGTGGCTTGTTTCCCACTGCCGGGCGCTGCCTGGTTGTCAGCAACGATGTGGTTGCACCGCTGTATCTGGAACGGGTGAAACAAAGCTTGCTGACAAGCGGCTGGCATGTCTCCGAATGTATCCTTGCCGACGGCGAACAACACAAGAATATTGCATCGTGGAGCGCGATACTGGATGCCCTGATGCAGGCGCGTTTGTCGCGCAACGAACCGGTGCTTGCACTGGGCGGCGGCGTAGTGGGCGATATGGCCGGTTTTGCGGCTGCCTGCTACCGGCGCGGCGTGCCTTACGTTCAAGTGCCGACCACGCTGCTGGCACAGGTGGATTCCAGTGTGGGTGGCAAGACGGCGGTGAATCATGCACACGGCAAAAATATGATTGGTGTGTTCTATCAGCCGCGTTTCGTCTGGGTTGACCCCAGTGTGTTGCAAACGCTAAAGCCACGTGAACTTCGGGCGGGAATTGCCGAAGCCATCAAGTATGGCCTGATTCGGGATGCAGCTTTTTTCGATGTACTGGATCACGGTATGGAATCCCTTCTGGAACTGGATGCAGACACTGTGTCGGAAGTCATCCTCACCTCATGCCGACACAAGGCTGAGGTAGTTATGGCGGATGAAACGGAGCAGGGGATGCGTGCGTTGCTCAATCTCGGTCATACATTTGGCCATGCGATTGAAGCGATGACGCACTACACGCAATATTTACATGGCGAGGGCGTAGCGCTGGGGACGTTGATGGCAGCGCGCCTGTCCGAACAGCTAGGGCATACAGCGCAAGGACTGGAGGATCAAATCCAGACCCTGTATGAGAAGGCCGGTCTTCCCGTTGAGATTCCCGTGTTTTTACCTGATGCATGGCTGGATGCGATGGGGCACGACAAGAAGACGGTGGGCAGCCATATCCGCTTTGTACTGCTACGTGGTATCGGTTCTGCGTTTATCGCCGAGGATGTACAGGAGAGTGATATCCGGCAGCTGATTCAGTCGTACACATAAAAAAAGCGGCCCGGTTTTCCGGGCCGCCTACTATTTCCGTCAATGACAAACTAATCGTCGCCCAACACACCGAATAGTACCAACAAATTTTCGAACAGCAGAAATACGTCCAGGTACAGTGTGAGTGCAGCGGAGATATATTCATCATTCGGATATTCACGCAGCACGCTGGATGTGTCGTAGAGAATGAAGGCGGAGAACAGCAACACGCCAATGCCCGAAGTCGCAAGCGCAATCGTACCGGATTCAAAGAAGAAATAATTGGAGAGACCCAGCACGATCATGGCCACGAGGCCTGTCCAGACAAAACCTTTCAGAAATGAAAAGTCTTTTTTCGAAACAAAGGTATAAGTTGTCAGGGCAACAAAAGCTACAGCTGTAG
>CAZEMN010000041.1:0-14191 GCA_964513335.1 uncultured Zetaproteobacteria bacterium
GATGTTGTTTCAGGGTTGCTCAGCACATGCGGGACAGGGTATGCGCCTTGCTTTATGTGGTTCTTCCCTTCCCGTATGAGAGGTTTTTGGTCAGCCAAGCTGTTGTTGACCAGGAACTCTGGAGAACCGGGCGATTTGTGTACCACTTTTTGTAGCCCAATTTGTTCTTTCAGTCCGGCCTCTTTTGGCCCTTTCAGTCCAGCCTCTTTTGCTCCAGCTTTCTGTTCATGCAAGGAGGCTTGTCTAACATGGCCCTGTGCCATCATGGAGAGTTCAGCAACTTGTGCATGTTTACGGGATGTTGTCTCTACGCCGGTATGTTTCGGCTGGAGTATTCCACTGAGTTTTTTGTGCCGAACTTCCACTGTATGGATATCGGTTTTTGAGGTCTGTATGAAGATGGCCGGAACGACCAGACCTACAGCGGAATTCTGGTCTTTCAGGTGACGGGCATGGGTTGGACGTTTTTTATCAGAAACGGTCACGACCGATTTTTTATTGTTTTTCCCGGTTATTTTTTTTGCACCCTCGATATCAATAGTTATAGTTTGGGTTTTCCGGTGCTGGGCTGAAACCGATGTTTTGGCAGCCTGCAACACAGTATCAGCTGTACGATGTGTCTTCCCTGACTGATTTTTTATCTTAGGGTTTTGGTTGTGTTGACCGGCAAACAGGGCCACCAGAGTTGCAAACAGCCCGTTTTTTCCGGTATGCCCGCCTTTCTTGCCTGCAATGGCGCCGATGCCTTTCACAGCTCCGCCAACTTGAACTTGTTCGATCATACCGTGGGTGGAGCATGGATAGGGCCAGAATATTACCCCATATAAATCAACATGTTATAGGCTTGTGGCAAGGCGGGGAGGGGAAATAGTTGCCGGTTAACCGGCAATTATTTCCCTGAACACTCATTCAGCAATGACAATCAATTCCTCAATATCCTCACGATATTCAGTCCATGAATGGCGCGAAACAGGATTGCCGAAGGGATTGATGATAATCTGGTATTGTCGCAGACAGGAATAATCCTGTTCCCGCGGAAAAAGTTTGCGAATTTTGTCCTGCATGGGGTCGTGCCACACAAATCCATGTTTCAGACGATAGCCAATCCAGATAAAGCCCTGTTCCAGCAAGCCGATGAACAACGCTTCGGCATCTTCCGGTAGTTCTTCCGTGACCGTCAGGGTCTTGATATCCATATCATCGTCTTCGCCGGTATCGCTCATAAGCACATCAATGGCACGGCGAAGGGTGCGTTGCAGTTCGTAAGCCTCGGAACTTTCCGAGGAATACATATAATAACTCGTGTGTGCGATATATGTGCCATAAAATTCATCCGGTACGGTGACATGGACCTCGGTAGGTAATTCAAAGCGATCCAGTTCTTCCTGCAGCAGACGAGCTTGCTCACGATTACTCAGAAGCGGAAAAATTTGCGGTGAATCACCATTCTCCCGAACGATGGTGACCAGGTGCGAGAGCACAGTTGCAATCGCGATATAGGCATGATCCTTCAGATGCTGGGGCCGGGAAAGCAAGATGCGGTCTGCGTCCTTCACATACTCACGCAAGTAATCCATGTGGATGAAATTCCAGCGGATGAGTTCGAAATGGATGCGTTCGGTTGCTCCGGGCATTTCAGCAATTCTACGGCGCAGGTAAACGATGTGGTCAATGTGCTCATCACGGGTAATATCATCAATAATTTTAACATTGATGGTATGAAAGTCCTGAAGCAGCCGTTTGAGCAGCAGGGGAAGCGCACCAACCCAGCCGGTAATGACCAGATTTAATATTTCAGCATTTTGGGTTGGCTCCAGTCCCGTTAATCCGGCCGGTATGTGCTTGTTTTCGGAATCCTGTTCCATGTTTTTTGAATGCTCTTTGAATGTGTAAAGCAATTCCCCATAGAGATCCCGGGAATGAATGGCCAATCCCAGAACGGATGTGATTTTTATTGGGGCACGTTCGGCAAGTTTATAGAGAGGGTGGGGACACCCCTTTTCGTCGGCCAGAGCTACGAGTGTGATCCCACGGGATACCATGCTTGCCGCGACATGCGTCATTTCCAAGCTGGGTTTTTCATCCTTCATGGTCAGGAACACGTGGCCGTCGCGGATATTTACTTCGCCTTCCCACTCGCAGATTTGCAATGCCGATTCCTCGGTACGTCCGGGAATCATCAGGCGTTCCATCACCTGATCGAAGTCCTGGTAAGCGAGAATGTTGCGCAGCATGTTGGCACGCACTTCCGCGTGCGACAGCACGACGGTGGGTTTGTCGTAAGTGTTCTTGTTATCCCAACCGATTTGCAGAATATGATGATGTGAGGATAATTGCGGTTCAGCCAGACTGGGAGATGCATAATTTAAATAGATGTCCGGGTTAATCTTGCGAATGGCGAGCAACGAGAACGTACTGTGTGATAACTGAATCGCTTGCGAGACGTTATCGGGTACATTGATAATAGCCTGTCGGGCATGATTCAGGTTGACGCGTTTAAGTGAATCGACCTCCTGTACGTTGCCCCAGCGGTAGGATACCCAGGGATAGGCCAGCAGTTCCTTCGGCGTCTCGGCGCTTTCGCCCAGCAGTACCAGTTTTAGCCGGGAGAAATGACGTTCAGCGATGGTACGCAATTGTGCCAGTGTGTAAGGCGCAACCTCGGACCACCCCAGCATGACCATATGATTGGTAATATTCAGTCGTTCATTTCGGAGTTTCTGCATCAGTCCGGAAATGATCTGGGAGCCGATGCCGATGAAGAAGGCAAAGATAAAAACGCCAGTGATGACGGCTGTGATGGAAACAATGGCCATCCTGGCATTGGGTGGAAAGAGAATCGAGTTGCCCGGGTCGGTAAACAGACGGAAAGAAAACCATATCTGGGCAAACAGGGTGCCATCGGTGGCGTCCACGATGCCGTCCTGCGTGTAGTCGTAGGGGGGCATGAAGAAATGTCCGGCCACGCCACCTGCGATAGCCAGTACGCCCAACAGCAGGATAATCAGATTGACTTCCTGCATAAATTGTCCTTCGGCGACGACCTCTTTTAGGTTGCGCAGGATAATTGTCCATGGACGAAGCAGTCGTATCAGGCGCAGGGCGCGCAGGGCGCTTCCGTGGGGGATAACGGCGAATGCCGGAACCATGACAACAGTGGCAACCAGATCAATCCACCAGTAAATCCACTCACTGATGCGGTCTCTGGCGCTCTCGAATTTCATGTGCCGCATGAGCACCAGACGAATGGCCAACTCGACGGAGAAGAAGATGATAATAACCCACATCAGGGTGTCCTCGGCAAAGAAAGAGAGCAGGATGAGCAGTGAGATGAGCATACCATAGGTGGGCGAATACATGGCGCTTTGCAGATCGACATAACGAAAGACGCGCAGTGTTCGCATCAGGTAAAATGCGCGCAGCAATCGCGCCGCCGTCGCATCCTCGGCATTCAGCGGAATGTTGAACACCGTAATCAGAAGGGAGGCGACGCCAATAATATCAAGTACCAGAAATAGCGCGTCCAGCTTACTGTTCAGGGAGGAGCGATAGGGATTGGTATGAATTTTATAACGTATAATGGCGATGCGCAGGCCAAGCTCAATGACAAAGATGATAAATAGAATGCCGGCCAGTATCTGGTTATGTATAAACGACGCAGCAATCAATCCAAGCATGATAATGCCGAAACGGGGATGCATCAGCACCCATTCAAGATGATGGTAAAGCAAGGGACGGTCTTGTAGAACGGATTTCATCGAATTTCCTTGTCAGATATGAATCGGTTCAGGACAGTGGGGTGCAATTCGCGGCAGCGTATCAATGGCGGCCTTCCAGCCCAGAGCGCGCTCCATGTTTATGGCGGTTACGAAAATCAAAGCCGCCGGCGTTTCCGGAACGGTGCACAGGAAATGGTGGGTTCGGGATGTGCGGAAGTATATTTCCTCAAGGTGGCGTTCAAACGACCTACCCTGCTGTGCGGATATCAGGTCATCAATTCTGGAGATGACCGGCCCGCGAAACATCTTTGCTGAAGCATCCATCAGCATTTCCACATAGGCATCCGTGAAATAAGCCACTTCGTGGTAAGCCGCAAGCGTCATGCCTGTATCCAGATCAAGAATCCCGGCAGCTATGTGTCCCGGCTGTTCATGCACCAGATCGTGACAGATTTTCCACAGGGGGTTCATGTTGGGATTTGTCATTTTACCACAAAGGCACCAGGGCACGAAGAAAACAGGATAAATTGATTCAGGACCGATGCGGGTAAATTCACTGAAAGCACCCCTGCAGGCCATGAAACAATGGATGCATATGCTTTTACTTTGTGCCCTGGTGTCTTTGTGGTCCAATCATTTTCTGCTTGTTCCGACCGTGCCGGATTAAGGGTTAAGTGCGGCAATTTTCTGCGTTAGTGCCTGACTTATTTTTACGGCCAACTCCGGCTGCAGGAAGGAAAGAATCTTGCCGACCTTTTTTTCATCCATACGGGAAAACATTTTAACCACGGTGAGTAAATCCATCCGTGCAATCACGGGGGCGGCCTTGTCCGCCTTCATGCCCTCATATACAGCGGTCAAACGCTTGATTTTCTTGTTATTGATACTTTTCTCCTGCGCCAGCATGTCCTGAATGCGTGTTTCCAGCTCTTCCAGATCAGCAATCTGTTCCGCGGCCTTCTTCTCCATCTCCACGGTAGCTCGTTCACGTTTGTCGAGCTCTTTACCGCGTTTATCCAGGCGATTCTTGATTTTGCGCAAATCGAGCAGGGATTCCCGTTCAGCATCACTAATATGATTACTTTCCGGTATTATGGATGCATGGGCCTCGGCAATCAGAGAGGGATTTGCAACGGCATGTGATGTCTTTTTTATCTGAGGTTTTATCCGTGGTGTTGCCACGGCCGCATTGGCTATCTGAATAACATGATGGGCACTTTTATCTCCCGGCCACAGTGATAGCACGGTACGCGCCAGCACCAGGGTTGTTAAAGTAAACAGCAGAAATAAAATTCGGCGTGTGTTCATGAGTCCGATAGACTCCTAGATACCAGCGGCAACGATGGATGCGGTTCGGTCGTCGTCCAGCCGCTGTCGCCGTCGCTCCAGACTGCGTTGTTCACAAGCTCGAAGGCGGTTGTCCATTTTACCAAACACCTTGCTCTGATGATCATGTTCAAGCCAGCGATTAAGTAACGTTTGTTCCTGTAGATGCAGTTGTTCGAGGGATTCTTCCAACCGTCTCATTTGTTCACGTTGCTCGACAATGATTTCATTGAAGACGATTAACAGGCTTGCCTGTGCCCCGACTTTTAATGTTTGCTCACGCTGTTTTCCAAGCTCCTTCAAATGCGATGCCGTTTCTTCAATATGTTGTATCAGCTTTTGCCTTTGCCGGCTTAGTGCTGTCATTTCATGTTGGGCGCGGTTGCGGGAATTTTCCGAGAGTTTTTGTAAAATTTGATGGGGCATCAAACGCATTTTATTCCTCCTTCATCAGCTGGATCAGCTGCCTGCAAGTGTCCTCACGATTACTTGCATCGTTTTGCTCTTGCTGGAGGAAGGCGCGTATGGATGGCATGCGGGCGATAATCCTGTCCAGTTCCGGATTGCTCCCATGTTCATAAGCGCCCATATTGACCATATCCTCCATACGTTCAAACAATGCCAACTCTTTACGCAAGGATCGTGCCGCTTTTTGCACATCTTGCCCGGAGAGGGAATTGGCAAGCCGGCTCACACTTTTAAGGAGATTGATGGCCGGGTAGTGGCCGCGTTCTGCCAGTTCCCGGTCGAGTACCGCGTGGCCATCAAGAATCGCCAAAGCAGCATCAGCCACCGGGTCTCCGGCAATATCATCGCCTTCTACCAGTATGGTATATAAACCGGTGATATTGCCCTGCCCTGTGCCGGGACCAGCTCGTTCCAGCAATTCCGCCATGGCGGAGAAACAGGAGGGCGTGTATCCCTTGCTGGCGGGAGGCTCACCCAGCATGAGTCCGATTTCCCTCTGTGCCTGCGCAAAGCGGGTCAGGCTGTCCATCATCAGGAATACCTGCTTTTCCTGGCTTCGAAAAAATTCGGCAATCGTGGCGGCCAGCAACGCGGCACGGATGCGAAGCACAGGAGGGACGTCTGATGTCGCGACAATGACGACGCTGCGTTCAAGCGCAGCGGAACCCAGGCTGTGTTCCAGGAACTCACGCACTTCACGACTGCGCTCGCCAACCAGTGCAATAACGTTGACATCCGCATCCGAGTTGCGGGCCATCATGCCCATCAATGTACTCTTGCCGATACCCGCGCCGGCAAACAGACCCATGCGCTGGCCCCATCCCATGGTCAGGCAGGCATCCATGGCTCTGATGCCTGATTGCATGGGAGTATCAATGATATGACGATCACAGGGGTTCAGGGGTGTACCGTGCAAAGCATGAAAAGGCCCCGCGGGTGCGAGTGGACGATTATCCATCGCCTGACCTCTTCCATCCAGAATCCGCCCAAGCAGATATTCACCGACATGGATACCCGGCGGTGTTGGCCGGGGGCGCACCACATCTCCGGGTGCAATGCCGCGGATGCGGCCCACTGGCATCAGTATGCTGTTTTCATCTCTGAAACCAACAATCTCAGCCTCAATGCGCTGACCTTTGTTCGCATAAATGTCACAGGCGCTACCGATACTGGAGCGCATGCCACTCACTTCGACCATCGGACCCAGCACCTTGTTTACACGGCCCAGGACGGGGAAAGGGTGGATATGGCGCAGGCTGTTCAATGCATCATGGCGGGCCTCCGGTTGCCACAGTGCAATGGTTCCCGTCATGTTGGTGTGTCGGCGGACTCTTGCCGGGCGGAAATGTTCGCGGATTCATGTTTTACCAGTATTTTGTCACGAATATGGTGCATGCATTCCGTGATAGCCGCCTGGGGGTCAATGAGCACGTCGTTTGTCCGGGCCATGATACGGCAGGTTCCGGGCCGGACGCTGCCATCCGGTATCAGGCGGATATCCTGCGATGTGTTGTCTCGCGGTTTATTTTCCTGTAAACCGTTTTCCAGCAGCGTTTCAATCATGGACATATTTTCCGGCGCTACGGCCAGTTTTAACGTGTCATATGCAGGAAGGCGCTGTACGCATTGTTCGACCATCTGTTTCAGATAACCGGGATGATCTTCCATCATGGTTCCTACTACATAATGGATGACTGCATCGGCGATTTCCAGAACCGCTTCATTGATATGGTCATGCATTCGCGCCAGTTCATCTTCGCTTTGGCGCAGCAATGTTTCCATGGATGATATAAATTGTTCCGCGCGTTTCTTTCCGAGGTCAATTCCCGTCTTCTCTCCCGCCCGATATGCCTTGTCGTAGGCTTCCTTTTCGATAGTTCCGGCACGTCCCTGTGCTTCCTGGAGCATTTGCTCCAGTTGTTTCATGCGGTCTGTTTCAAGCGGCTTGACCGCGAGGCTCGTCTTTAATTCCCCGAACGGAAATGAGGATGACGTTCCCTCAATCACCTTCAACGGCAGGGGGGCAAGACTCATGTTTAAACCATCTCCTCATTGCCGCCGAGAGTGATGGCGCCTTCGTCATCCAGCTTGCGGACGGTTTTGAGGATGTTTTGCTGGCTTTCTTCCACATCAGCCAGTTTTAACGGTCCCATCACTTCCATGTCTTCACGCATAATTTCCGCCGCGCGTTTTGACATGTTGCCGAAGAAACTGTCGGCGATTTCGTCCGATGCCCCTTTAAGCGCTTTGACCAGATCGTCGGATGAAATATGTTTGAGAATGGACTGGATGTCGCGGTCGGAAAGTTCGTTCAGGTCTTCAAAAACAAGCAGCAGACGATCCACCTGCTGAAACAATTCTTCATCTTTTTCCTGCAATCGTTCAAGGATGGGTTTGGCTACGGACTTATCGAGTTTTTTGAGGATATCAACGACATTGACCATGCCGTCGAATGATAATCCCGAGGATCCTTCCATACCCGACAGTTCTTCTTCCAGTGTTTCCTCAATGTCACGAACCAGATCGCTGGGAACGGTTTCAATTTTAGACATCCGTACCACCACGGACATCTGCATATCCTCTGGCAGAAGGGCAATGACCCGGCTGGCCACGGAACTCTCGATATTACCAAGAATCAGGGCGACGGTCTGGGGATGTTCATTTTCCACGTATGGTTTAATCATTTCCGGTTTAAGACGCGACAGTTTTTCCCAGATGCTGAGTTTCCGCGGCGCATCCAGGCCTGCCAGAACCTGAGCGCTACGTTCTTCATCCATGGCGTATTTCAGCAGACTGAGGACATCTTTGCGTGAGGAACGCAACAGCGGGTCGTCGGAATGATGCATGTCCAGATATTCCTGTACAACCGCATGCAGTGTTTCCGCCTCAATCTTGCCGAGATCGGACATGCGTTGTCCGAGCCGGATCAATATTTCATTGTCCAGATCGCGCACAATGGGAGCCGAGGCTTCCGGCCCCAGCGCATAAAGCAGAAGGGCTGTTTTATCCAGCCCGCTTAGCTTGGCATTGCTCTTCATGTGTGTTCAATCCATTCACTGACCACGCGTGAAGCACGATCAGGTTCATTGATAATGACCTGCCTGGCACGTTCCGTAGATTCCAGACGGGCATAGGCGGCGGGAGACATGGCGGGCAAAGCCTGTGGTGTAAACGCTTCACCTCCGGTATGCGTTCCACCCGCACTCTGACTGGTAATACGTTGTGATAATGGCCGAAGTACGAACCAGGCCAGGAGCAATAGCGCAAGGCCGGCCAGTCCGTAGCGTGCGATATCCATATAGAGTGCCCTGTTGGCCGCTGTTTCCAGCGCACCTGTATCAGCATGACTGGCAATGTCCATGAGCGGCAGGCTCTGAATCTCTACGGAATCCCCCCGATCTTCATCGTAACCAATGGCGCGCTCAATGAGACCTTGCAAGGTTTTTAGTTCCTGCTTGCCGCGTGGTGTAAAGGTGGAGGCATCACCGGGTTTCTTGAATGTGCCGCCGACGATGGCCGCCACGGAAATCTTTTTGATACCACCTGAAGGAATGATGCGATGCTCGGTGGTCGAACTTATTTCGTAATTGGTAGTTCGCTCGTTTCTGTTGGCATTTTCCTGTGGTGGCGTGGTTGCGGCGGGGGAGTTTGTAGCATTATTATTTACAGGATTGGTATCGGGCGTGTTGGAGGCAGTTCCCGGTACGCCAATGGGTGAAGCATCCACGCTTTTACGGCTTTCCGTCGTCTCCTTCTGGCTGCGAATCACCTGTTCATCCGGATTGAATCGCTTGCTGTTCTGCTCGACCACCTGGCGGTCAATATCCGTTGTGACTCGCACTACGGCCTGGCCTGCGCCAACGACTTGCTCCAGCATGCCGGTGAGCCTTGCCTCCAAACGGCGCTCCATTTGGGTCTGGACATCCTGTAACGTCTGACCGGCATTCATGGGTGCCTGTTCCTCGTTGTTGGAGAGCAGGTTTCCGCTTGCATCCACAACCGTGACAGCTTTTATATCCAGGCTCTGTACACTGGCCGCAACCAGACTTTGAATGGCCATGACATTCTGCTTGGTCAGGCGCTGGCCACCGGCAAGTTTGAGCATCACTGAAGCAGAGACTTTACGTTCACGATCCGCAAACGCGGAATCCTTGGGTAAAACCAGTTGCACGCGCGCAGCGGCAACACGGGGCATAACTTCAATGGTGCGTGCAAGCTCCCCCTGAAGCGCCCGTTGATAATTGACCTGCTGGGTAAAGTCGCTAATGCCAAATTCGCCTTTCTTGTCGAATAATTCAAAACCCATCGCACCGCCGGGGGTAATATCCTGTCCGGCCAGTTTCAAACGCACGGCATAGACCTGATCGGCGGGTACCAGTACGGTTCCTGCACCCTGCAACCGATAGGGGATGTGCTCCTTTTGTAGGTAATCAACGACAGCGGATGCATCGGCTGCCGCCATACCGGCATAGACGGGCTGGTACGGTGTTTTTGAGGACCACATTACCATGCTGATAAAGGCGGCCAGCATGAGACTGCCCGCGATGAACAGCAACAATCGGCGATTGCTCAGCAGCATTGCAGCGAACTGTGATTTTATGGGTGCGCCCGGGATTGTCTGCGATGCCGTATTGCCTGCGATGCCGGTATCGACGGAGACATCCTGTGCATGAGATGGAGTCAGTGTGTCAGCCATAATTCTTATCCTCGGCAATAATTTTTCCGGAACGGTAAAGAGGTGGGTTCATGTCCGTCCTCATACCTGCATGCGCATGACTTCGCGATAGGCATCCACGAGTTTATTACGCACACTGAGCATGAGTTGGAAGGAAAGATCCGCTTTCTGTAGTGCCAGCATGGTTTCCGAGACGTTGTGGCTCTTGCCGGTAGCCAGTTCGACGGATGCCTTGCCTGCCACTTTTTCCTGGATGTTCGTCTGTTCGACGTATTGTTGGATCAACGCACCAAACTGCCCTTTGGCGGCTGGCGCAGGCTTACTTTCCGGCTTGATGGTGTTGCGAATAGCATTTGCGTAAGCATTGATTTGCATACTCATCATGTATTCTCCTAACGCAGTAATTCGAGTGATTTCTGGAACATTCGCTTAGCGGCTTCCATAGTGGTTACGTTGGCTTCAAAGCTTCTTGCCGCAGACTGCATATCCACCATCTCTCCGATGGTGTTGACATTCGGCATCTTGACCATGCCGTTTTTGTCGGCATCCGGATGTGACGGATTGTATAATTCACGGAACGGACGTTGATCGGGGACGACTCCGGCGACCTTGACAGTATTGGGTTTATGCCCCTGAAATGATGAGCGGAACACATCATTGAATGCCTGTCTTGGCTGGATAGCCTGAAAAATAATTTGACGGCGGCGGTATGGCCCACCATCCGGAGATTTGGTGGATTCCGCATTGGCGATATTTTCGGCGACAATATCCATACGGGCGCGCTGGGCGGACATCCCTGCGCCGCTAATACTCATGGCGCCAAACAGTGAATCAGACATTACCGGCCTCCTTCTCTAATGGTATTTTTCATTCCTTCCAGGCGTCCCTTGAGCAGACGGATGGTGAGTTCATGCATCAATTGATTTTCCGCCATGCCGGTCATTTCCTTTTGCATATCCACGGTATTTCCATCCATGCGCTGTGTAGCGTCGGAGCGTTTGAACACTGTCTGTTGCAAAGAAGGTGAGTTGTTTATGTCCATGTGCCCCGGCTGCGTACGGGCCAGGCCGCCAGACCCCTGATTTTGTTGACTGGCGGTCAGGAAATCCGCAAAACTGCGCTGATCCGCGCGGTAATTTGGCGTATCAGCATTGGCAATATTGGCCGAGTATACGCTTTGCATGCGTTCTCGGGCCGAGAGAGCAGTCTCCAGTTTCAGGAAGCCTTTGCCGAACAGACTTGCGGATATCTCACTCATGTTTCCCCCTATCTCTGACATACATCCATCGTGCCTGGTGGATTGCCTGATGGAGTGGGTATGTTGCCCAAGGATGTATCAGCAAGCGCCGTGCCAGACTGATGTGCATTGATTGCTGCCATGTCGTTCAGTTTATTGCGTAGCGTGCGGATACTGATGCCGAGCAGCTTGGCCGCCTCGGAACGGTTTCCTTGCACGTGCTTGACGGTTTCCTGAATCAGAGCGCGTTCCATGTCGCGGATGCTCATTCCTGCTGCGATAGCATGCGAGCCGGATGCAGGCGTTGTCTCCGCAGACGTTTGTACCTCCAGACCCAAATGTTCCTCGTTTATTTCCCCTTCGGAACCCATCAGAAATGCCCGGTGCATGCAATTTTCCAGTTCGCGTACATTGCCCGGCCAGTGGTGTTCACAAAGCTTGCGTAAGGCTTGCCGGGTGATCACAGGCGCGGGCTTGCCATACATGGCACTAAAATGTTCGAGGAAGTGATGTGTCAGCGGCTCAATATCGCCGGGACGATGACGCAGGCAGGGTAATTGTACCGTAACAACATTCAACCGGTAATAGAGATCCTGACGAAACATACCTTCTGTCACCAATTTGACGATGTCGCGATTGCTGGTGGCGATGATACGCACATCAATTTTTATCGGGGCGCGGCCGCCCAGGCGATCTACCTCGCCTTCCTGCAATACGCGCAGGAGCTTGGCCTGGAGATGAAGTGGCATTTCGGTGATTTCATCCAGCAACAGCGTGCCCTGATGCGCCATTTCAAACTTGCCTGGCCGGGCGCTTGTGGCACCGGTGAACGAGCCTTTCTCATGGCCGAACAATTCAGATTCCAGCATGCCTTCGGGGATGGCGGCGCAGTTGATGGCGATAAAAGGGCGGTTATTGCGATTTGAACATTGATGAATGAAGCGGGATATGCGTTCCTTGCCCGTGCCTGATTCTCCGATCACCAATATTGAGGCACGGCTGGGAGCGATAAGCGAAACCTGATTGAGTAATCTGCGGGTTTCCAAATCATGCGTAACAAATGTATCGGCATTTTCCTGCTGCTTACTCGCCTGTTTTGCCAATTCCGCCTGATGGCCCGCTTTGCGCGTATAAATGGCCAGCACTTCGTCGGGACAGGGCAGAATACGGTAATCCATTGCACCCATACGCATTAAATCCACCGCACGTTCCTGATTCCCCGATGATGCCAGCACGATAATGCTGGCTTGGGGAGATTGTTCAAAAATACGCGTTATCGTTGCTTCGGCTGTCATTGAATCCTTAACAAAGATGAGTGCATCGTCCATCAGGCAAACGTCTTCCATATTCGGAAGGGGGGTGTCGATCACTGTGTCGGGCAGCACGTGGCCCAATTGAACGCGTAGATCGGCCTCTTCGTCCGCAGGAAAATCAATGAGATAAACAGGCTGGGGCTTCATTGTCGTTCCAGTAATGCGCGGGCGCGTTTTTCAGCCAGTTCCAGTTTGGCCATATTGACGTATTCACCTGCATCCTTATCTTCGACCAATCGCTGTAAACGCTCTTCAGCCTGTTTCCATTTCCCATTATGATATTCGACCAACCCCATACGATATTGCCATTCACCCAGCCGCATCTTTTCCGGTATGGCAAGGTAGGTTTTTTCCGCCGCCGCAAATTCTTCCGCCTTAAACAAGGCATTGGCCTGCTTCATCAATATCCTGCTGGCCGCAGACCTGTTGTATCTGGCATAATTCTCCCATGCTTTTGCCGCCAGATGCCAACGGGACAGGGCTTCGTCAATGTGCGCCTCTGTTCGCCAGTAGGCAGCACGTGTTTCCATCGCCAGGTCTTCCGGGGATACAGCATGGAGCGTCTGTGAGGCGGCACTGATTTTCCCTTCCGCCAGTTGCATGCTGGCTGCCACAAGCAGCATGTCCGGCCGGTAGAGCGTAAATTCGTGATTATCCAGCCAGTGCATCACTTTAGAGAATCCGCCGGTATCTCCCCTGTCCAGCCAGAGCCGGGTTAATTCCAGCATGACACGCTGTCCTTCAATGCTGTCTCTGGTCTGAAGGTAGAGTCGATTCAGCATTTCTTCGGCAGTGGGAAACTGCATCAGCATGCGCATGGCATGCGCAACGCCGAGTTCAATGTTGATATTGCCATGTTTCTGTTCACCACTGCGGGGCCGATGAGACCTCAATTGTGGGAATCGTTTCCAGAGAACCACGGTTTGCAGCCATGCTTTTTCATGGATTCGGATCTTGAGTTGCCGGCGTAAGAGTGTGGCACCCTTTTTAAGGGCAACGGTGGAAAAGTCCGGATTATGGCTGGCGGCGGTTCGGGCATACAGTTCCAGCGATTTTTCAGCCGCCCTGTCCAGCTTGTCAGACAGTCTTTCCCACAATTGAGCCTGGTCCAGCATGGATTCAATCTCAATGTATGATAATTGATTCCCGGCTGCCATGCGTTGCAATGCGGCCAGTACGGGTTTCAGGGATTTCACATCGTCGGTTTTGATGTTTTGTAACATCATTTTGCGCATGAATGCTTTTTTACCGACACTGCTTTCCGCTTCCGCGACCGCCAGCTTATCGTATTCCGTCACTGCTTTGGCGCTGTTGCCTTTACGGGCCAGCAAATCAGCATGAATAAGACGGATGGCTGGGGCAAAGGGGGTGTTGATGTACTGTTTGAAGAAATTTTCGGCAAGGCGCATGGCTTCATCGCGATGACCCCGAGCATACAGTAAACGGATATAGG
>CAZEMN010000042.1:0-13795 GCA_964513335.1 uncultured Zetaproteobacteria bacterium
ATTAGCATTCACAGAGTACGAAGTTGTTTCTCTTGGTAAAATAAATGGTAAATCTAGAAAGATGGGAATTAGTGGTATTGATGGAGGCGCTGTCAAAATAAAGCTGGTGATAGAATGGTTGCACGAAGATGATAAATGGAAAATTGATAAACTTGTGAAAGTGCCAATAAATTGGAATCTCAAATTTAAATAGCAATGAGTAATTTTGATCGTAAAAAAGGAAAGTTCCGTGTGGCCTACGGGTGTTTTCTATTCAGTGGTTCCATCTTTGCTCTAATAGGACTTATAAGTTTTATCCCAATGAGTACGGGAACGGCGGGTGGAATTGGCCTGATATTTCTAGTGCCTTTATCAATTGTTGCTGTTGTTGCCATATGTTGTGGACTAATTTTATCGTATTGGTTACGTCCACACGTACCGCTGACCGTCTTATCTATGGCTTCACTGGTATTTATTGCAGAAGTAATTTCTGAAGCAGGGCCACCATTGCTTTATAATTCTATATCCATAATTTACGGGGCAACTTCAATAGGTGTCCCGCTGTGGTGGTTCTCTTGTAAACATAACATATAACAGGTTTGTGGATATCGCCATACAAAGTATTGAGAGGGACTTCCGCTTCGCCCCAGTCCCTCGTGCAGGTCGTTATATTTCATAGCCCCAACCATAACGTAAACGATACCACACGAGACCCAGATACTCGTGCAGCGCACCCCCTGAATCCGCCATGATATCCCAGCGAGGGAAATAACTGCGCACATCATATACGGACTGTTTGCTCAGATAATCCGTAGGCGCGGCAATCACATCCAGTCCGTTCTGTTTGAAACACCAGACGGAGCGCGGCATATGCCATGCACTGGTCACCAGCAGAATACGGTGAATGCCCTGCCGTCCAAGCAGCGTCTTGATATAAGTGGCATTCTCCCATGTCGTATTGGCCGCGACTTCGGCATGCACCATGGCTTCAGGCACGCCGAAGCGAATCAACCAGCGGCGCATGATCTCACCGGACGCCTCTGCTTCATGCGTAAGCGGCTTGCCACCCGTGGCGTAAACATGCAGGCCCGTCGCACGTGCAATCTTTGCAGCATAGATGGTGCGCATCATGGCACCGCTTCCCAATTCATCCTTGCCGCCGTATTCCGGTGCTTTTTCGTAGATTCCACCACCGAGCAATACGATCGCCATGCGCCCGGCCGGGATTTCAGCCACCTTCAACGCCGGATATTGAAATTCCAGCGGATGAGTCAGCGCATCGCGTACCGGTTCGGTCGAAAGTAGCCAGAGCAGCGCCAGTGCAAGGCCAACCAGCCCACGCCCCCACCATTTCCGCCAGAAAACAAGCCCCGCAATGGCCAACAGAATCAATCCACCCGGAGGCAAAATGAGTTGTGCCGCAATCTTGGAAATCAGCAAACTCATCCGTCCGGCTCAGCCTGCATGGCTGATTCCTCTTTTCGATCATTTCGTATGTGCATGACAACCATCAACGCTTCAAACAGCACCCACAGCGCCAGCACGAGAATGACGCCGCCCACGATGGCCACCGCCCATTGCTCCTTGCCGATGGCCTTGGCCATGCCCATCACCATGCCGGAAATCGTTGCACCCAGTACCAGCAGCATCGGCAACAGGGTATAGAGAACGGGTTTTCGTTTGCGGTACAGGTAAATAGTTACCGTCAGCAGCGTCAAACCGGCGAGTATCTGATTGGTAGTGCCGAATAGCGTCCACAAAAACAATCCGGCCGGTTTGCCGTTTACCTTAAAGAAGGCGAAAAAACCGATGGCGGCAACGGCCAGAAACGTGGCCACATAGCGATTGGCCAACACCGTCAATCCGATGGTGTTGCCAATCTCCTCAATATTGAATCGTAACAGGCGCGTGCCGGTATCCACCGATGTCATGGCAAAAGCAACGACAACCACACTGATAAACGCCTCCGCCATGTTCAGAGGGATTCCCAGCTGATGGACAAACTGGCCATTACCCTGAATAAATACCCCCAGCTTCTGATGCAGTCCGGCAGCCTGATGCCATGAACCGTAAAAACTGGCCCACTGCTCCCGGTTGGTGAACGCCCCCGCCGTGGTAGCCAGCACAGCGAGCATGGCCAGCAACGATTCCCCTACCATGCCGAAATAACCGACGAATGTCGCATCTGTTTCCTTGTCCAGTTGCTTGGCCGTCGTGCCCGATGCCACCATGCCGTGAAACCCGGACACCGCACCGCAGGCAATCACGATAAACAGGAAGGGGAACATCGACGGCGCACCCTCGGGATGCATGTTAACGGCGGGGGCCACCCATTCGGGCGACATGATGAAGAATCCCGCCAACATGCAAAACATGGCCAGATATAGCAGTAATGAATTAAGAAAATCACGCGGCTGCAACAACAGCCATACCGGCAATACGCTGGCGGCAAAGGCATAGATGAGCAGCGTCCAGCTCCACGAAGAAGCGGAAACGCCTGTGACCGGAAAAGACAGCCCCATCCATGTCGTCCCCAGCATCAACACAAAACCCACGCCGATCAGCGGCCATAACGGTAGATTGCGGCGATGAATAAGGTATCCGATCACCATGGCGATAAGCATGAGTGCATAAGTCGGAAATACTGCTTCCGGATGCGCCGTAGCAGGCACATGGGCCGGATCCGGCACCGCAAACAACCCGGCAATGACCAGTACAAATACACCCATCGCCAGTGCAACCAGAAAGAAAATCACCAGCAGAAAGAGTAAACGCGTGCGCGGACTAATCACATCACGTGAAATCGTGCCCATACTCTGGCCCCTGTGCCGGATCGAAAGCACCAGTGCCGAAAAATCATGTACCGCCCCCACCAGTAACGTTCCAAACACCACCCAGCACAAAGCCGGCAGCCAGCCCCATATCACGGCGATGGCCGGCCCCAGCATCGGAGCAAGTCCGGCGATGGAGGCATAGTGATGGCCGAACAGTACGTATTTGTTGGATGGCAAATAATCCACATCGTCACGCAAAGCATGCGCGGGTGTCACAGCATCTTCCCGCAAGTCGAACACGTGCCGGGCCAGGATTCCTTTTGCGTAAAAACGATAAAAAACCACGTACAGGCTAAGCACCAGAATCGCCGCAACTACAGGTGACATTATTTCCCTCCGTGCATGGATGTGTTTGACGCGCTAATCTGCACCACATGTTGCGCGGAACCATCTCCATCAAACCCTGCATTCTGCTTGCAATGCTCGCGGCTTGCCAGCCACAGGAACAAGCGGCAACGAATTCGCCCGCGTCCACAACACCCATCGTGGCCACCATCGGTGACAAGATATTCCGTGAAGCCGATATTGATGCTGAAATTGCCACCCTGCCGGAGCGTTTCCAGAGTCTGCGTAACGATGCCCAGATCAGGGCACGCGTACTCAAATCAATGCTGCGCCGTTATGCATTAAGCATGCAGGCACTGAAAATGCACCTGAATCAGGACCCAATGGTGAAACACCGGATTCTCAGGGCGCGTGATGACATCCTTATTGCAACGCTGCAACAGTGGCAACTGGGACGCCAACCCAAGTTATCCGAAGATCAAATCAAACAATATTACGCCAAATATCAGGATCAATTCACCATCCCCGAACAGGTCCATGCGCGTCACATCCTTGTTTCAAGCCAGAAAAAAGCCAAAGAGGTGATCCGACTGCTGCGCCATGGCAAGGATTTTGCCGCACTCGCCGCGGAACATTCCATCGATGACAGCAACAAAGGACGGGGTGGAGATTTAAACTGGTTTCCGCGTGGCGTCATGGTCAAGCCGTTTGAAGATGCAGTATTCGCCCTGAAGAAACCGGGAGACCTCAGCAAACCGGTTAAAACGCAATTTGGCTGGCATGTCATCGAATTGTTAGGCAAACGTCCGGCCACCCATCAATCGCTGGAAGAGACGCGGGAAAACATCATGGGCGTTCTCAGGCAGCAAGCACTTTCCACATGGATTGACGGCATTGTCAAAAAATCGGGAAGTCGCATCGTGAATCCTGAATATCAGACCGCCTTGTCCGCTACCACACCAACACCTCAAATACCCACTCAATAAATATGAAGAGTATTGCCCGCATAACGGGGCCAATTGCAGCCATTCTGATTGCGCTTCTTGTGGGCATCCCAGCCCACCCGCATGCGCCGGCCATGCTGGGCGTGGCGGCATGGATGGCGATCTGGTGGATTTCCGAATGCGTTCCCATTGCCTTCACGGCGCTCATCCCACTGATTGCATTTCCATTGGCAGGTATTGTCACTGGCAGAGAAATCGCACCGCGCTATGTCAACAGCATTATCTTCCTGTTCATTGGCGGTTTTCTCATTGCCCAGGCTCTGGAACGTACCGGATTACACAAGCGTCTGGCGTTGGCTCTGTTATCCAGACTGCATGCCGGCCCGCTGCAACTGGCAGCAGGCTTCTCCCTGGCTACGGCCCTGCTTTCCATGTGGATTTCCAATACCGCCGCCACCATGCTGATGGTCACCATCGCCATGCCACTGCTTACACGTTTGAGCGAAGAACACGGCAGGGAAGCGCTCGCGCCCATGGCAACAGCTTTCCTGCTGGTCATTGCCTATTCGGCCAATATCGGCGGCATGGGCACCCCGGTCGGAACCGCGCCCAATCTGGTGTTTCTCGAAGCTGTGCGCGCCCACGCGCCAGAACTGACGCCTTCATTCCTGCAATGGATGACGGTGGGAATTCCCATGGTCATCGCGGGACTGTTGGTACTGTTTCTGGTACTGGGGCCACAACTGGCAAGACTGCCGTGGAAGGCTTCGGACGCCGATTCTCTTCATACCGAGCGCACTGCACTCGGCCCCATGCGGCGTGAGGAGAAAATCGTCGCGTGGGTTCTGTTCCTGACCGCCATGGCCTGGATGAGCCGTAAAGGCATTCATGCTGAATCCTTCACCCTCCCCGGCTGGGCATCGCTGTTGCCTTATAAGGGCGTGGACGATGGTACAGTAGCCATATTCGGCGCTGCATGGCTCTTTCTGTTGCGCGGGAGTCATGGAAAACCTGTATTGAATGGTGAGTCCTTTCTCAAGTTACCCTGGGATATCGTGTTACTGCTGGGTGGCGGTTTTGCCCTGGCCTACGGCATGCAGCATGCCGGTGCTTCCGCCTGGTTGGGAACCCAACTGGAATTCCTCGCAGGCCTGCCCGTGCCACTGATGATGCTCGGTATTGCGCTGGTCATGACATTCCTCACTGAAATTACCAGCAATACGGCCATCACACAGGTCATGCTGCCAATTCTGGCGGCCGCCGCTATTGGCAATCACATGGATTTGCTGCTGGTGCTGCTTCCGGCCACACTTTCGGCCTCCTGCGCCTTCATGTTACCCGTGGCCACGCCACCCAATGCCATTGTATTTGGCACGCATCAGGTTTCCATGCATGCAATGACCCGAACAGGTATTAAATTAAATCTGATGATGGTCACTGTTGTTACCGGTATTGTGCTGCTATTCCGCCCTCTGCTCCCCAGCGGCTGAATCGCCGAACGGTTCACCTGGCACACGTATAAAAGCAAAAAATTCCTGACCTCCATCCACATCCAGAGGGACGATAGCCATTGCCACTGTAAACTCATGGCCAGCGCGATTCACTGCTGTCACCTCCACTCGTTTATACAGCATCGGGCCAGAACCGGTATTCAGATAACGGCGCAGTCCACGCGTGTGGGCAGACCTGAAACTCTCCGGAACGATCAGTTCGGCAAGGTTTTTCCCCATGGCCTCATCCTTTAACCAGCCGAAAAGAACTTCCGAACGCCTGTTCCATCCTGTTACGCAACCATTGCTGTCAATTGAAACGAATGCTTCATAGGCTGTATCTACGATACGCTGGATACGTTTGCCCTGGGTATTCAATGTTAATAACAGTTGTCTTTGCCGATTGACAAAACGTTGGGTGAACAACCCAAAGATCATGAACATCATACTGATCAGGCTGCGCATCCAAATCTCATTCGTGGAAAGCTCAAAAAGATTTTGCCGGAAACTGCCGGAATGAAAAATGACGGTATGGACCATTGCCTCCATTGGCCAGTAGAGCAAGCCAATGAGCACGCCCAGAATACCGATGCCGTATCGATGCCACATATCCCTAATATCGATCAAACTTTCACATACCTCAATCTTTCAGAATGAACCAACGCAAGCCGCGGTAAGACAGCCGCGGGTAAATCTGACCTATACTTGATCATGAGGTAATGCAAATGTCCAGACCTGCCCTTTACTCACACACGGCTCATGGTGCTACCGCATGGCGGGAACGCCGAATCCATACTGCATCCGCACAAGTTCGACTGATTGGCGCTGCCTGTGGGCGTGGTGCAAAAGATGCCCGCTGTGCTTCAGGCCCCGATTCCCTGCAACACGGAAAACTTGTAGACACGCTTCGATCACGGGGAATTCATGCGGACTGGCAAACCATACTGCATGCAGATAAAAAAGACCTGTCCAGCCTGCATGTTGTCACTGATATGGCGGGTCGACTGGCTAACGTAGTGGAAAAGGAGGTGCAACAACGGCATTTATTTGCCGTTCTGGGCGGTGACCATGCCTGCGCCATTGGCACATGGAGCGGAGCGGCGAGAGCTTTACACCAAGCGGGGCCTCTCGGACTCATCTGGCTGGATGCGCACATGGACAGCCACACGCCACAAACCAGTCCCAGCGGCGCACTGCACGGCATGCCGCTAGCCTGCCTGTTGGGACACGGTGCAAAGGCGCTGACGGAACTGGCCGGAGAACAATCGGCCCTTTCTCCCGCACACGTCTGTCTCATCGGCGTCCGCAGCTTTGAGCCCGAGGAGAAAGTGCTGCTGGATCGTCTTAATGTCAGGGTATATTACATGGCAGAGGTAAGGAAACACGGGTTGGATATCATCATGCGCGAGGCATTCCGGCATGTGGCGAAGGAAGCGGCAGGCATCGGCATTTCCATTGATCTGGACGGCCTTGATCCACGGGATGCGCCAGCCGTGGGCTCACCGGTTCCCGGAGGCATACGCCGCCACGAACTGTTGCCTGCCTTGCACGGGCTATCACATCAGCCCGGCATGATGGGTGTTGAAATCGCTGAGTTTAATCCTGCTCTGGACCACCGGGGAAAAACCGCGCGCCTGATCTGCGATATACTCGCGGCCATCACACCCGCAACGGACTCTTCATGAACCGCGCCATTGAGCTTGAGAAACGTTATTGCGCGCAAAATTACGCGCCTCTGCCTGTGGTACTCGTACGTGGAGAAGGCGTCTATGTCTGGGATGACGAGGGTACGCGTTATCTGGATATGATGAGCGCCTATTCCGCCATCAGCCTGGGGCACTGCCATCCACGCATTGTGCGTGTGCTGGAGAAACAGGCAGGACGACTCGGCGTGGTTTCCCGCGCCTTTTATACGGACAATCTCGGTTCGTTTCTGAAACGGGTCTGCGAACTCACCGGTATGGACATGGCATTGCCGATGAATTCCGGCACGGAGGCGGTGGAAACTGCGCTTAAAGCCGCCCGCAAGTGGGCATATAACGTGAAAGGCGTTGCACCGGAAAAAGCTGAAATTATCGCCTGCGATGGCAATTTCCACGGACGTAGCATCAGTATCGTGACCATGTCTTCAGAGGCGCAATACCGGCAGGGATTCGGCCCCTTTCCTTCCGGCTTTGTACGCATTCCATATGGTGATGCGATGGCTCTGGAGTCGGCGATTACACCGAACACGGCCGCCTTTCTGGTCGAACCGATTCAGGGTGAAGGCGGTATTATTGTGCCGCCGGACGGCTATCTGGCCGATTGCGCCCGCATCTGCAAGGTAAATAACGTGCTGCTTCTCACCGATGAAATCCAGACGGGGCTCGGCCGAACCGGCAAGCTGCTGGCAAGCTGGCATGATGATGTCCAACCGGACGGGCTCATGCTCGGCAAGGCCCTGGGAGGCGGCATGCTGCCTGTCTCCCTGTTTCTTGCCCGCAAGGATGTGATGGATGTATTTACACCCGGAGACCACGGCTCCACATTCGGTGGCAATCCCCTGTCTGCAGCCGTTGGACTGGAAGCACTCAATATCATTACCGGGGATAAACTGTCCGACCGTGCCGCTGAAACAGGAGCTGTGTTCCTGCGGAAACTCAAACAACTGAGATCACCGCTGATTCGGGAAGTGCGCGGTAGAGGGTTACTAATCGGCATGGAACTCAAGCCGAAAAAAGTATCGGCCCGCGCCTTCTGCGAACACCTGATGCACCGCGGCATCCTGAGCAAGGATACGCATGCCACCGTGGCCCGATTTGCTCCGCCACTTGTCATTACGCTTGATGAGATCGAATGGGCAGTGGAGCAGATCAAAACAACGCTGACCGGGTTGGAAACGTAAAAGAATTGTCCGGGAACCTGTCGGGCTTATGATGAATTTACTGTGCGGCAGGCTCCTGGCGCAGGGAGTATTGAGCAAACATCTGCTGGTTGTCCAGCTCTGCATCCAGATACAGGGATTTGAGTTCAAGCCGTGCGGGTGCTGCAATCTCACCTTGCAAGATTGTATGAAACGCACCACCACCGAGTAATGTGTGGTGCATGGTTAGAAACAGCCGGTCCAGTGCTCCGGCTTTGATCAGGGTTCCATGCACCTGCGGTCCGGCAATCATATAGGCACTGGAAAAACCCAAACCGGCAAGCCGCTGCCTGAGCGCACCGCCGTCCACACCTTCAGAACTACCAGCATGGATGACGTGTGCACCGTGACGTTTGAGCGCCATTTCCCATGCCGGGTCCGCCTGTTTCGTGGTAAACACATAGATGTCCCGCCCATGCACCATATCCAGCGCCGCTGCCGGAATATCCAGACTGTTGCTGACAATGGCAACAGCAGGTTGGGAATCCAGGCCCTGATCGTGCCGCCAGTCCAGTAAGTCAGCATAATCCTTCCCTTGCCCCACCGGCAACAAATCCTGCGCCTGCCCTTGGGCCAGTTGGCGAAAATAACGGGCCGAAGTAATCATCACATCAGCCTGCGCCGCCAGTTCCTGATAAAGCCGCCAGTCGCGTTTGTTGGCAATCGCTTTTGGCACGATAAATTGATCACTGTTCGCATCACGCAGAGAAATCCGCCCGTCCATACTGGCGATGTAGTTGGAATAAATCAGCACATCGCCATCCGCAGCCTGACGATGCAGATTCAGGCTTAAATACAGCCCTTCAAGGGGCTTCTGCGACTGTGGTTCGGGATATAAACACAAAACACTCATATATTGATACAACCTGGATAATTCATGAATGCTGCCACGCCCTTGTTTGTTACGAAGATTTCAGCCGCTGATGTATTCCTTCAGGCGTGAGATCATTTCTTCCCGCTCTTCTATCATCAGCGCCACAATATCACGCAGGGAAACAATGCCGATAAACTCATCATCATCAAAGACCAGAAGATGACGGCAGCGATTCTCCTTCATCAGATCAAGACAGCGGTCACATGTCTCCCCCGATCCAACTTTGACCGTCTTTTCCGACATCACATCCTTGATAACGACATCCGAGGGATTCCGCTGCGCACCCACCACCTGCATCATCAGGTCCCGTTCAGTGAACAGGCCAGCAATTCCCCGTTCGCCCTTCACCACCAGTGCGCCGATATATTTACTGGCCATGAGTACTGCCGCCTCCAATGCCGTGCTGTGTTCATTGATGGTGACAACATTTCGTTCAATTTCGGATGTGATTTTCATTTCGGCCTCCCTTCTCAGATCTGTGGTGTTCCAGTATTTTAGCAGATAATCATTTGTCAGGCTGGCACATGGGTGCTTTGTCGTGCGGATCGCATCTGTACATACCGGTTAAGTGATGCAATCACAGCCAGCGTAATCAGGAATATCAGCATTTGCATGGCACTTGGCTGATCGGTATAACCAACCATCACATGCAGGATTTCACCGATAAAACTGGACTGCGGAAGCCAACCGGAGCTATCCCAGATGGGGTCTACCAGCGAAGGCAAGACATCAATCAACACCAGATTCTGAACCGCCTGGGATGCCATGCCGGCCGCCAGAAAAATAAGCACCCAACCGATCACACCAAACAGATGTTTGAGTGGAATATGGATCATCCCTTTGTAAATCACATATCCGACCAATGCTCCGGACAACACACCCAGCAAACCGCCCGACAGAACGGCGTAGCCATCATCCTGCACAGATTGCGCCGCACCGAACAAAAAGAATACGGCTTCACCACCCTCCCGCATGACAGCCGTCAGCGAAACAATCGCCAGTGCTGTTCTGGGCAGATCACCTTCAGCCACGGACTGGCCGACATGCCGCATACGTGCAGCCATTTCCCGGCCATGCTGGCTCATCCAAATCACCGTCCAGGCAATCAGTATGGATGCCAGCATCAGCACCCCGGCATTGAACAGGAATTCACCATCACCCGTCGCTGCATTTTCCAGCTCATCCATAAACAGCGCGATCAAAACCGCGCCTCCCGCACCGGCCAGTCCGCCCATACCTATCCATCGCCGTGTTCCCGGCATACCCTCGGTTGCGGCCAGCAGCACGCCAAGCACCAGCGCCATTTCCAGCATTTCACGAAATACAATAATCAGTGCGGAAATCACCGCTTCCCCCCCGAACCCGAAGCACAACGGACGCAATGGCCAAAAATAACCAACTGATGGCCGGTTATGACAAACCCCTTCTCTCTGGCCGCGTCTTCCTGCAAAGCCTCAATCCTGTTCTGTGTAAATTCCTCAATAGCACCACATTCGACACAAACCATATGATCGTGATGTGATTTATCGGCGCGTTCGTAGCGTTTCTTGTCCGCTAACTGGATACTGGCAATCAGGCTCGCATCCTCCAGCGCAGCAAGGCCACGGTATACCGTGGCAATCCCAATGGATTCCCCCCGGTCGCCAAGTGCACGACTAATTTCCTCAGCATCCCAGTGACGATTGGATGTGTTAATCAGGTCCAGTATAGCCTGACGTTGAACGGTTAAACGTCTCATAATGGGGAATGATAACCATTATCACTTTTTTATGCAACAAAAAAGGGGCACCCGGATTTACGAATAATACAGACAGAATGGCTTGTCTTTGTGACTTGGGCTTCAGTCTTCAAGCGTCCAAGCGGTCTATGTCCGTTTGTCATTGTGAATGTTATCATCAGATGGAGCCGATTTTCCCAACAATTCATCACGTAAAACCCGCACTTCTTCCGGCGCATGAATGCCGATCTTGACCTGTGATCCCTTGATGCCCAGAACCTCGACACGAATATCATGGCCAATAACCATCGTCTCATTTTTTTTACGTGTCAGAATCAGCATATTGTTTCCTTGCAATTGATATTTAACACGGGCATTTCATGAATAGTCCGGGTTAACATGCATTACGCAAATTACAAGCCATAATGCGAAAAAGCTGCGTATCATGGTAATATTTAGTGCGCCGGGGCAAACAATCCGCCAAAATATTACCTGAGGACGTTTAACCTGTTAGATTACATCATGCATGAGTTTGACAAATGGTTAAGCGGCTATTGCAAAAAGGAGCGATTAAAAATCGCTCCTTTTTGGCTTTTTGGTACCGAGGACTGGAGTCGAACCAGCACTTTCGTGAGAAAACTGGCACCTGAAGCCAGCGCGTCTACCAATTCCGCCACCTCGGCATAGACTTCTGCGCAGCGCTGCTGCGAAGGCGCGCAATCATGAGAATGGAGCAACATCGTGTCAAGAAAGATTAACAAGCACACTGAGCGTAAAAACCGTCCGGAGAAACGGTCAAAGAATCGTTCTTTCAAAGGCAAAGCACCTGAGAGGAAAGGACGTTCGCATACACCTCAACGCTCCCGCCCTGACCATGCAAAAACATGGACGGGCATTGTTTCGGCGCACCCTGATGGTTTTGGTTTCGTGGACGTGGCAGGCAGAGACAAGGGGCTTTTCCTGCCTCGTGAAGAAATGAAGTCCCTGATGCATGGTGATGTGGTGGAAGTACGTACCACCCTCCGCCGAGGCCGCGAATCAGCTGAATTGATTCGCATCGTCGAAGAAGCCTCCTCCATACTGATCGGACAATTTATTCTTCAAGGCGGCATTGGACTGGTGCAACCACGTTCCCGCAGGATGTCGCAAACCATTCTGGTAAGAAACCGGGATGCCGGAGGAGCGCATGACAACGATTGGGTGCGCCTGCAGGTTCAGCGTGGAACAAGCCCTTTGCGCGGCAAGGTGCTGGAGGTACTGGGGGACGACCTGAACCCGGAGCGCCTCATCGATCTCATTGTCGCGGAGCAACAATTACCTGTCGATTTCCCTGCACCGGTTCTGTCTGAGGCCAACTTCCTCTCCGATAGCGTCAGTGAAAAGGATATGAAGGGCCGCATGGACTTACGGCATTTGCCTTTTGTCACTATTGATGGTGCGGATGCGCGTGATTTCGATGACGCCATCTGCGTATTACCACGGGGTGAAGGTTTCGAGGCATGGGTCGCCATCGCCGACGTGGCACATTATGTTCGGCCCGGCTCAATGCTGGATGAAGAAGCGTTGGCACGGGGAAATTCATTTTACTTCCCGGACCGCGTCATCCCCATGTTGCCGGAGAAACTGTCCAACGGCCTGTGTTCACTCAATCCTGACGTGCCAAGGCTGGCCATGGCCGTGCGCATGCGTTTCGATGCATCGGGCCGCCGCCGCGCCGTGCAGGCGTATGAAGCTGTCATTCATTCACAGGCAAGATTGACCTACGCTCAGGCGGCTAAATGGCTGGATGAGCGCGATGAGAAAACCGTCACCAACCCAAAGGTACGCGAAATGCTCGACCATGCCGCCCGGCTATACCGCAAGCTGGACCATAACCGCAAACGCCGAGGTGCGCTCGATCTGGATGTTCCGGAGGTGCGCGCCGTACTGCATGAGGGACGCGTCAGCACCATGGGGTCAGATGAGCGCAATATCGCCCATCATCTGATTGAAGAAATGATGCTGGCTGCCAACACCGCCGTGGCCGAATACCTTGAGAACCACCACTGTGCACTCCTGTACCGGGTACATCCCGCTCCGGAACGTCAGGCCATTGAGTCGTTGAACGAATTCCTTGCACCCTTTGGAATCTTTGTTCGACTACCCAAAATTAAAGATGAAAACAACAAGGTGCGTCCCGGCGATGTGCAGTTTGTACTGGAAAAATCAGAGGGGACACCGTTTGCCCATGTCTTGCACCGGCTGGTGCTTCGCTCCATGCAACAGGCCCGGTATACACCCGAGAACGAGGGGCATTTCGGCCTGGCATATCCAGTCTATTGTCATTTTACCAGCCCCATTCGCCGTTACGCCGATCTGACGGTACATCGACGATTGAAAGCCGTGTTGCGAAAACAAAGTCCGGACAAAGCACAACCCGTGGCAGAACTGGCCGCCATTGGCGTTCATGTTTCAGCGCAGGAACGCATACAGCAACGCGCTGAATGGGATACGCAGGCCATGCTGGCCGCACTGTACCACCGAAAGGATGTGGGGCAGCGTATGTCCGCCATGATCTCGGGCGTGACCAAACGCCGTATCTTCGTGGAACTGGAATCTACACTGGCCGAGGGTTCTCTAAGCCTGGATGATCTCGGCGGCCTGTTTGTGCTGGATGAGGCCAACCACCGCCTCCATGCCCGCAAAGGGGGCATCAACTATGGTCTGGGTGATAGGATTGAGGTTGTCATCGAATCCACGGATCCTGTGCGTGGACTGATTCGGGTTAGCC
>CAZEMN010000043.1:0-13739 GCA_964513335.1 uncultured Zetaproteobacteria bacterium
AGTTAAATTTTAATAATGTTGAAGAATTCATCAAGCATATTGAGTCAATGAACAATGAAACTTCTAATAAGGTAAATTAACTCGGACGGCAAAAAGTGCCGCTCGTTCCTCGCTCTGCCTTTTGCCTCCGGTTATTTGCGGCGTTATGCATTCACCATACGGCGGGATGATGGAATCTCGGCGTGCTCTTCCGGGCGCAGGCCGAGCTTTTCAAACAGCGCCTGATCGTTTCCGGCATCCTTGTTACCGGTGGTGAGTAACTTTTCGCCATAGAAAATCGAATTGGCGCCTGCCAGGAAACACAGCGCCTGCATTTCCTCGTTCATCGTCTCACGGCCAGCCGAAAGACGGACATGGCTACCCGGCATGGTAATACGCGAAATGGCAATGGTGCGGATGAATTCGAAGTGGTCCATATCATCGGCAAACTGTTCATCCTCGGCCATCGGCGTGCCTTTCACTTTCACCAGCATATTGATCGGAACGCTCTCCGGATGCGGATTCATGCGCGCCAGTTGGGCCACAAGACCTGCCCGGTGACGGCGCGACTCGCCCATGCCGACAATACCGCCGCAGCAGATACTCATGCCTTCGGCACGCACATGCTTCAGTGTGTCCAGCCGGTCTTCATAGGTGCGCGTTGTAATAATTTCTTTGTAGTACTCGGGATCGGTATCCAGATTGTGATTGTAATAATTCAGCCCGGCATCCTTGAGTCTGGCGGCCTGTTCGGCGGTGAGCATACCGAGCGTGGCACAGGTCTCCATATCCATGCTCTTTACCTCGCGGATCATGTCCAGCACCAACTCGAAAGCGCGACCTTTCGGTTCGCGCCATGCCGCACCCATGCAAAAGCGGGAAGCACCTTTTTCTTTGGCGATGCGGGCGGCCTTCATGACTTCGTCTTTGGCCATTAACAGTTCGGATTCGACTTCGGTGTTGTAGCGGGCCGACTGCGGGCAGTATTTGCAATCTTCCGGGCAGCCGCCGGTCTTGATGGACAGCAACGTGGATAGCTGCACTTCGTTGGCATCAAAATGCGCCCGATGCGCCTGTTGCGCCCGGAACATCAGATCATTGAACGGCAGCGCAAACAGCCCTTCGATTTCATCCACAGTCCAGTCGTATCGCACGGCAAGCCTCCAACAGTTAACCTTATGGGGCAGGATAGTAAACGGCGCGCACCTTCAGCGCAAAAATTTAGCTTGAGTCAGTTTTCTTCAGGGTGATAATGCAGGCTGCCAAGGCGCTTACGCACTGGCAGAATATGGTTGAGACTCATGGAGAGGGCGTCGAATCCCATGTTCATCAGTTGCTCCGTCCATTGGGTGTCGGCGGCCAGTTCTCCGCATAGGGTAACCGGAATCCCGGCTTTTTTCGCGGCACGAATCGTGAGACGCAGCATACTTTCTATGGCTGGATGCGATGCATCATACAGATATGCCACTGCGTCATCGGCACGGTCCGCAGCCAACGTGTACTGAATCAGGTCGTTGGTTCCGACTGAAAAGAAATCACTCACTTTGGCCAGTTCGTCGGCAATCATCACGGCGGCCGGCACCTCAATCATCGCACCCACGGGAATCCGGCTTTCTACGCCAAGTTCCCGGGCGCATTCATCCAGTATATCCCGGACCTGTGTGATTTCGTCGGGATGCGTCACCATGGGAATCAGAATCTGTATGTCACCTTCATCTGCCGAACGTAACAAAGCCATGAGCTGAACCTTTAATACATCGGGGTGCTGCAGCAATATCCGGATACCGCGCAAACCGAGAGCGGGATTCATGCCATGTGCATCATGGCCGATGATATGCTCAAACAGTATGGGCTTTTCACCCCCGATATCCATCAACCGGAAGACTACCGGCAAACCTTCCATGCCACGCAGCACACCCGTATACTGCCGGAACTGATCTTCCTCTCCAGGCAGTTGATCCACGCCCGCCAGCAAAAATTCGGTTCGATACAGTCCCACGCCATCGACACCTATAGCGCACGCCAGCGGTACTTCATCATCCACCTCCAGGTTTGCCATCAGCTTGAGCGCATGCCCGTCGGCGCTCATGGAGGGTTGCCTGGCATAGGCCTGCAGACCTTGCTGAACCAAATCCATGCTTTGTGTAAGCCGCTGGTATTCGGACAGAATTTCCTTGTCCGGATTGGCAATCCACACTCCCTGTTCCCCATCCAGAATGATGGGGGTGCCATCCTCAAGCTGGCTTATGATGCCTTCCGCACCCATCAATGCGGGCATTCCCAGACCACGCGCAATAATCACACTGTGGGCATTCGGTCCTCCCTGTTCAGCGATAAAACCGGCTACGCCTTGCCGCCAGAACCGCATGATCTCCAGCGGTGTAAAATCATCACTGACAAGGATAACTTTTTCACCGTTGGCCAGGAGAGAAACCGGCTCTTCCTCCTGCCCTGTCAGATAATGCAGAATACGCATACCGACCTGCTCGATGTCGATTTTCCTGGCACGCAGATAGCTGTCCTCAATATGCTCAAACACTTCGGTAATGGTGCTCATTTGTTGATGCAGGGCCCATTCGGCATTGATTTGCTGCTCACGTATCATATTCATCACTTTGCGTGACAAATCAGGATCCAGCAGCATCAACCGTTGGGCATCGAGAATATGCAGCGGTTCCTGGCTCTCCAGGTTCAACAAATGCAAGCGTTCCGCATCAAGATCGGCGACAGAATCAACAATGGCCTGTTCCAGACGATCAATTTCAGCCTGAACATCGCCGGTATCAATTTCTTTCTCCGGAATGGGGTTCTGGCCCGGATTTATTTTTTGTACCAGCCCAATGGCAATCCCCGGACTTGCGGCCACAGCCGTTCCACGCCGCAGTTTCCGGCGGCTCATTCCGCCTCTCCGAAACACTCGTTCACGAGCTGCACGATTGCCGTCAACGCAGCATCTTCCTGATCGCCTTTGGTGCGAATCGTAATCTGTGAACTCTTGCCCGCGGCCAGCATCATGATACCCATGATACTCTTGCCGTTGACTTCAACCCCATCCTTGGAGATAAACACATCGCAATCATAGGCGCTGGCGGTTACAGCCAGGCGGGCCGAGGCCCTGGCATGCAGACCAAGTTTATTCTGGATAGTAATGGTCTGTTCAGCCATTGGAGTGCGTTTTCTCCATTAGTTCGGAAGCCAGATGCATATGATACCGGCCGGCATCTCTGGCCTGCTGCGCCAGCAAATGCAAGTTGGTCAGGGTTTGCCGCAATGTAGCCGCCTTGATCAGCATGGGAAGATTAAACCCGGACACCACTTCCACCTTTTCCTCCTCGATACAGGACAAGGCAAGGTTACAGGGCGTACCGCCAAACATATCCGCAAACAAAAGTACGCCATCACCCGCGTCACACCGTTTGATCAAGGCCTGCAAACGCTCAGAACCTTCGCTGAGATCAGATTGTATGTCGGCGTCCGCGCCAATACCTAACGCCGCTACCAGCGCCTGCGGTCCCAGCACATGATCGACCGCAGCCAACATCGCCTCACCAATGTGCTCATGCGCCACGATGACCATGCCAATCATGCCCGAAACCACTCCCGGAAATGCACTCTATGAAACATTCTTTAGCTCACGATGCCGGATTAAAGGCACTGCCATATCCTCATGCTGCATCCAGGCTGCGATGCGTTCCACCATATAGACTGAGCGATGGCGGCCGCCGCTGCAACCAATTGCCAGGGTGAAATAACGCTTGCGCTCCTGCTGCATTTTGTCCCAGACGAAGCCAAGCCATTGCTTGAGTTTTTCCTCCGCCTCAGCAACCACGTCATGCTGTCCAAGAAAGGTCTGTACGGGGGCGTCGCGTCCGGTCATCCGCGATAATTCCGGCTGATAATGTGGGTTGGGCAAAAACCGAAGATCAATGACCATATCCGCATCCGGCGGCAGGCCGCATTGATAGCTGAAGGATAGCAGCGTAACCGTGATGGGCTGGCCGCGGACCTCCGCGTGATTCTTCTGCCAGAAGGCCTCCACCATTGCGGCCAATTCGTATGGATTCATGGCTGTTGTATCCAATACCAGATCGGCAAGGCCTCGCGCTTGTGCGAGGGCCGCGCGTTCAGCCGCTATAGCCTGCGGCAAATCCAGTTCCGGCGCGAAAGGGTGACGGCGGCGAAGCGTGGAATAACGGCGCAGTAATGTGGCATCATCCGCTTCAAGAAACACCATCTGCCACCCATCCTGCCGCTCACGCAGCTTGCTCAAATCCCGGTGAAGCACCTCGGGGCTGTCACTGCGCGCATCCACGCACACAGCCATCGGTTTGCCTTGCAGGCTTACCTGCCCGGCCCATTGTTCAAGCAGCGGCAAAGGTAAATTATCCGTACAAAAACAACCCAAATCCTCCAGCGCGTGTAATGCCGTACTTTTACCGGAGCCGGACAGGCCGCTGAGTATCAGTCCCATGATGTTTGTGCTTACGCTTGCCCCTGCCGGATGCGCTCCTGTAAGGCGTGGACAAATTCCTTACTGCTATCCACGCCCCGCTGCTTGAGCAGGTGATTGCGAGCCGCCACTTCCACCAGCACTGCCAGCGACCGGCCCGGCCGGATGGGAATAATTGCTTTGGCAACCTGCACCTCATGCATCTCAATGGTGCTCTCCTCGGTAAGAACACGCTCCTCTCCCGAAAGATTTTCCCATGGCACGACTTCCACCACCAGGCCCACGCGCTTGGTATCCGTCAACGCCGCAGCCCCAAACAGATCGCGGATGTTGAGGATGCCAAGGCCACGGATTTCCATATGGTAACGCAGTGCCTCGGGACTCTTGCCGACAAGTACGTCCGGTCCGGGACGTGAAAGCTCCACCATGTCATCGGCAATGAAACGATGGCCTCGCGTAATGAGTTCCAGGGCAATTTCACTCTTGCCAATGCCACTGGTTCCTGTAATCAGAACGCCAAGGCCAAAGACATCTATGTACACGCCATGTTGGTACATCCGGGGTGCAAGCCTGCGCGTCAGGTAAAGCATCATGTCCGTCATAAATGCCGTGGTTTCCATATCGGTGGTGATCAGTGGCGTCCGGGTTTTCCGGGCTGCCTGTAACATTTCCTCCGGTGGTGCCAGACCGCATGTAATCACAATCGCTGTCAGGGCAAGATCAAACATCGCATTGATTGCTTCGCGACGTTGATCGTCTGTTTGAGCACCCAGATAGTGCAAGCCAGTTTTGCCAATAACATGCAACAGGTGAGGATTAAGCCCCTCAAGAAATCCACATAAGGCAAACGAGGGCTTCTGCACACGTGGCCGATCCATGTAACGGTTTACATCCGCATCTTCATTGACGAGGTGCATATGCATCAATTCACCGCGCTCGGCAAGCAACTCGGCAATGGAGATGCGTCCAAAATCCTGTTTCATACCGGTTGCCTCACGGAAGTCGTAAACAGGGCGGAGACCGTGTCCGCCGTATCCGCCTGCATGATTGCCTGCCGAATGGATTCCTGTTGTAGCGTGCGAGCAAGGTTTGCCAGCATCTCAAGGTGGGATCGATCCTCATTCATCGGTGCAAGCAGTACGACCACAATATGCACAGGCTGGCCATCAATAGCATCGAAATCGACGCCTTCAGCGTGCCGGGCCAGTGCCGTCACAGGCGCATCGAGATCGGGCAGCCTGCCGTGTGGAATAGCAATACCGTGACCGATCCCGGTGCTGCCGAGCTTTTCCCGTTCCATCACCACGGCCATCGCCTGATCCGGATCGATGGATGACAACAAATCGACAATCTCCGCAATCATTGCGCTTTTACTACTCGCTCTGGAATCCAGCAATACAGCATCAGCCGGAATCAGACTTACCCCATCATTCATGCCTGCTCGGGCTCAATCCAGCCCAACCTTCCATCACCTCTGCGGTACAGTACATTCATGTTATTGGTATCCTGATTGGTAAATACAAGCACAGGCCGCTGCTCCGACAATTCCAGTTGCATGACCGCTTCGTCCACGCTCATCGGCTTTGCCGACATGCGTTCCACCTCCAGCACTTCCGGCGCCTGATCCGCCGCCAGTTCCTCTTCTTCGCTGGTCGTAGCGAGAATACGGTGTGAAACCTGGATAGCCGGTGCATTATTTTCAGGCGCTGCCTGATGCTTGCGCATCTTGGCACGGTAACGCTTGAGCTGCCGGTTCAGCTTGTCCACCACACCATCAATTGAGGCATACATATCCTCGGTTTCATGGCTGCCATGAATCGTTAGTCCGCTCGCCTGAATCGTAATCTCACAGCACTGACGGAATTTTTCCACACCCAGAACCACATGTACGTCCACCACCTGGTCAAATGAGTGTTTGAGATGCTGCAGTTTTTCCTGCACGTACTGCTTCAACGGGTCTGTCAGTTCGACATGTCTTCCTGTCATGGATACTTGCATAAGCTACCTCCTCGTATGTTGATGTTGTCTTCTTCGCTGGCTGCTGGGCGGAAGACCCAGCGTTTCCCGGTATTTCGCCACGGTCCGGCGGGCAATTTCAATGCCCTCGGCCTGTAGCCGATCCGATATGGCCTGATCCGATATCGGCCTTCCGGACGGTTCGGAATCAACCAATGCCTTGACACGCTGCTGCACGCGATACACGGAAATCGTGCCGCCACCACGGGTCGGCAGCCCCGCCGAAAAAAATCTGCGCATCTCAATGAGCCCCAGAGGCGTTTCAGCATATTTACCGTTGGTGACACGTGAAACTGTGGACTCATGCAATCCGACTTCCTCGGCCACATTCTGCAAGGTGAGCGGTTTCAGGCCCAACAGTCCGTATTCCAGAAAAGCCTGCTGCCGCCGCGCCAGACAATGGCCAACCTTGTGCAGGGTTTCCCTGCGCTGTTCCAGGGCATACAACAACCATTTGGCTTCCCGGGTTGCGGTATCCATAAACTCGCGTTCCGCACCCTTCCAGTGCTGATTTTTCCATTGCTCGTTCAGGTGCAACCCCTGCCATGAGTAGCCCGGCACTTCGATGGAAATATTGCCTTCGGCACTGCGTCGGAATATAACCTCGGGACGTATATAGATATTGTCCTGTCCATGCAGGCCATGGCCCGGAAACGGATCCAGCCGTCGCAGGCGCGCCCGCGCACAGACCAACTCCTTCATGCCACAACCCATCTGGCTGACCAGCACCTCATCCGCTTCAAACAGCTGGTCCGAGAAATGCAGCAGCAAACGCCGAGCCAGCGCGTCACTGGCATCGTCACCATCCAGTTGGATCAGCAAACATTCGGCCAGATCGTGTGCACCAATTCCGGCAGGCTCGAGTTGCTGCACAATATCCACCAGCACCTTCTCAAGAGCTTCGACATCGCAATGCAATGATGTTGCGAGTTCATCGGGATTTGTTCTGAAATAACCGTCATCATCCAGAGAGTCGATAAGGGCGTGTGCCACAACACGGTCTGCATCTTCCATGGGTTGACGGTTGACTTGCTCATGCAGCGATTGGCCCACGGTCTGTTGTTCCTGCCACTGCTGATCACGCATATCCGCGCCATCACGCCCAGATGAAGAGGCATACATCGTTTCCCAGCGATTATCACCGCTCTCACGCCAATCCGTTTCCCGTTCCTTATCACGTCCAGCCACATCCGGCTCTGCCCGTGGTATATCGGATTGGCTTTCATCCTTATCCAGCAATGGATTGGACTCAATGCATTCTTCAATATATGAATCCAGATCCATGGAACTCATGGCCAACACCTTAAGGCTTTGGGTCAGTTGGGGTGTAAGGGCAAGCCGCTGGCCCAGTTTTTGGGTTAGCTTAGTCTGCACCGGAACCCCCGCATATCGTCAGGGACTGAAAAACAACCGCAACCGGATGTTGCCTGCTGAAGAAAACCATCGTCAGCAGATTTATAGACCAGCAAAGCGCAAGGCACAAGCATCAATTACGATACAGGTTAATTCTCGTGTTTTGATCTGAATGGTTCCAGCAATGTATCCAGTTCACCGGATTCATGCATCTCGGATATGATATCGCAGCCGCCGATGAATTCACCCTTCACGTAGAGCTGCGGAATCGTGGGCCAGTTCGCATAGACCTTAATTCCATCGCGTATGGCATCATCCAGCAACACATTGACCGCTGCATAAGGCGCGCCTGATTCCTGCAGTAGAGCCACCACACGCTGTGAGAACCCGCATTGGGGGAATTGCGGCGTACCCTTCATAAACAGCACCACATCGTGTTCGTGAACCAGCTTATCAATACTCTTCCGTACAGAATCCATTATCCGCTACTCCTTATTCTCTGTTTGTGCCATTGTTCCGGCGTATAGGTTTTCAATGCCAGGGCGTGAATACGGCTCCGCATGTGATTGCCCAACGCCTGATAGACCATCTGGTGCTGCACTACTTTTGATTTGCCGGCAAAGGCCGGAGAGACCACCCGCATCTCAAAATGGTCATCCCCCGAGAACAGGTGTACATCCACATCCGACTGTGGAATAGACTGTTCTACAAGCTCGATCAACAGTTGATTATCCACGCACTCCTGCACATCGCCCATGAGTGAATACTAATCCTATCACCATGTTATGAATACCCTCTTTTGCTGGGGCTTTACGCCGGACTTCACACCCCATAAAAATTAGTATTTTGCCATTCTGACCGCACTGTTAGAGCCTGTTCACATAAAATCCAAGCGTAGCGACGCGGTCATTTTTGGAGCGCTGCAAGGTATTTCGAGCGTAGTGTGCTGAATGCACATCAGCGAGAAATAACGCTGGAGCGGCCAAAAATGGCCCGTCCCGCAGGGCTGCGCCCGAAATAAGACCATGCGGCGTTGCTCCCCCAGGGGACCTTCTCTTGCACAAGTGCAATTCACCTTGTCGTCGTTCATTTGGATTTACCAAACTTCTCTCCTCGTGCCTTGCCTGGCCTCATTTCGGGCAGTAGCGCTACACTTGGATTTTATGTGAACAGGTCCTAGCAAACAGCTACGGGAATAGCGGCAGATGAAATATACATCGCGCAGTTTCCATATCTGGACCATTACTTTTCGGGATGCCGAAGAGTTGAAATAACACTCGCGAGATCTCAAGAAAGACCGCGAATGAATTCGTTGCCTTTTCTTTCAAACAGTGTGGTTATTCATCATTTGTCTGTATTATCACATGCTCCAGCCGCGTGGTCAGCTTTGGATTCGCACCCGCCAGCGGTAACCGGAAACGAAACACGGTTCCCTTACCCAACGTACTTTCCACCTCAATATTTCCGCCATGCGCCTCCACAATCCGCTTGCTGATGGCCAACCCAAGTCCGGCGCCGCCGGTTTCCCGGTTTCTGGCTTCATCCGAACGATAGAAACGATCAAATATGTGATCGACATGTTCCGGCGCGATACCGGGGCCTTCATCGGCTACTGTCACGACAATCTCATCATCCTGAGCTTCCGCCATAAAACGCACACGGGTATTTGCCGGCGCATGCTTGTAGGCATTGTTCAAGAGATTAAAGGCAACCCGGCTAAGCCGGTCCTGATCGCCAATAACACGCAACCCGTCATCAATCTCCATATCAAAACGGATATCCTTGCCGGCAAATAACGTAAGATGTTGCTGACCAACCTCTTGCAGAAGCAGGCTGAAATCGATTTCATCCTGTGCCAGTTCCAGCAGCCCGGCATCGGCTCGAGCCAGCGTCAGAAGACCATCCACAATACGTTGCATGCGGTCAATAATATCCAATTGCTGCCTGAGCACTTCTTCATACTCACGGGGACGCCGCTTCCTGAGCAGCGCCACCTCAATCTCGCCCCGCAAGATAGTCAGGGGAATACGCAATTCGTGCGATGCGTCCGCCGTAAACCGTTTTTGTGCCTGAATGCTGCCCTCCAGATCGGCAAACATCTTGTTCAGGGTGCGCATCAAATGCCGGATTTCACGATCCGGCGTGGAAAGTTTCAAACGCCTGGACAAATCACCCGCGGCGAAGCTTGTGGCCACAGAACCAATCTCATCCATGGGCTTCAGTGCACGCCTGGCCATGACATATCCGGCGTAAGCGCTAACCAGCATTGAAATCAGGCCCAGCAAACCACCAATCAGATACATAAGTTCGAAGAAAGAGTGAATTTCACTGGTGCTGCGTCCCAGTAACAGTGCTCCGACCACAAAACCCGCACGATGTACAGGCATGGCGACCACGCGGATATTATCCTCGCGCAACAATGAACGGGTGGAAATAAAAGCCGTGCTCCCTGCCATGGCGCTTTGCAGAGCTTCCGTCACTTCGCTGCCGCCACGTCCAATCAGTCCCCGGTCGGAGGAGAACAGTAAAACACCATTGGTGCCAACCAATTGAACTGTTCCCAGAAAATGTCTTGAAAATTCGGTCATTTCCTGGTTCCAGAAGTGGAATCTCGATGTCTCCAGCTCACGCACAGCCGTCGTCGCCTGTTGCCTTAATCGCTGATCCACGGATGAAGAAATCTGGTGTGACAACACCACATAAAGCAACACCCCTGCAAACATCAATAGAGCAAATTCCACAGCCATGTAGAGCAGCGCCAGCCGGCCCCGGAAGGTAGAAATCAGGTGGATGAAAGGGCGGAACAGGCGGTGTGTGAAGTGCAGCGGCGCCGAACCCCTGGCGCTCAATTTCATGGAATCTTTAGAGCCAATTGCAAAACTCTGGGGGGATGAGAGGCAATCCCACTTTGAGGCCATTTTTGGGATAGGATGAGGTGCATGGTGGTTCCATGGACCGAAATTCCAGATCGGGAATGGGCCAAAGTGGGGACGCCGGTCGCCACCCACGAGTTCTGCAATTGGCTCTTTATTACCGGCAAACTCACGCAGGCGGTGTGTCGCTGGTAAGCATGTAACCCTGGCCCCGCATGGTGTAAATCAGCGGCGGTTCAAACCCTTTATCCACCTTGTTGCGCAAATGACTGACATATACGTCGATGACATTGCTTTCCGGATCGAAATTCATATCCCACACATGTTCACCGATACGGGTACGCGATAGCACCCGGCCGGGATTGCGCATCATGTATTCAAGCAGGGCGTATTCCTTGGTGGTCAAGCGGATGCCCTGGCCCGCGCGGGTAACCCGGCGGCTCATCGGGTCCAGTTCCAGATCGGCAATCTTTAATATTGGCGTTTTGGCTTCCGAAGTCCGGCGCAGCAGGGCGCGCACGCGAGCCAACAACTCTTCAAAGACAAACGGTTTCGTCAGATAATCGTCGGCACCCGAATCCAGCCCCCGCACCTTGTCTTCCACAGCATCGCGTGCCGTCAGCATCAGGACCGGCGTACTCACGCCCCGTTCCCGGATTTCCGCACACACGGTAAAGCCATTCTTCTTCGGCAACATTAAATCCAGAATGATTAAATCGTATTCATTCACCTCGGCGAGAAAGCCGCCTTCCTCACCGTCATAGGCGCAATCCACAGCATGCCCTTCTTCCTTGAGGCCTTTTTGGATAAACTGTGCGACGCGCTGCTCGTCCTCCACCACCAGAATCTTCATGAGGCGAGTGTAGCAGCCTGAAACCCGGGAGGAAACGCAATATGCGCCGCGATGCCATTGTCTTTGATATTGAAACCGTTCCGGATGCGGCAGCCTCCCGCCGACTTCTGGGAAAATCTGCATTAACGGACATTGAAGCCCGTGACGCCTTGCGCGATTATTTTCTGGAGAAAACAGGCGGCAGAAACGATTTCCCCCGCCAGCCATTCCATCAGGTCGTCGCTATCAGCTATGCGCATCTGGTGCATGAGCCCGGCGAGGAAGGCGCGGAACTGATTATCCGCCGTATCGCCAGTGGCGGGGAAGCTAAAAGCAGCGAGCACGAACTACTGGAAGGTTTCCTGAGCCTCATCGAAAAACGTGCTCCCCGGCTGGTCAGCTTCAATGGCCGGGGTTTTGATATCCCTGTCATCAAATACCGTGCCATGACGCACGGACTTTCCTGCCCCCGCTGGTTTTCCGAGGGCGACAGATGGAACAGCTACGATGCACGCTATTCACATGAATATCATCTTGATTTACTTGAGGTTCTCTCGGACTATGGCGCTTCGGCACGTTGTTCCATGCATGAAATAGCAACCTGTTTTGGCATTCCCGGTAAGCTGGACACTGCCGGTGATGACGTGCGCGGGTTATTCGAAGCGGGCGAGATCGAAGCCATTCGCAATTATTGCGAAACCGATGTCTGTACCACACTGCTACTATTTTTGTGCTGGCAACAATTCAATGGCGCGCTCTCCGAAGGTGCATACGCCCGTATCATGCTCGGTCTGCGCAACTATCTGGAATCCGAGGGTCAAACACGCCCGCATCTTGCGGCATTCCTGAACGCATGGCATGACGCCGAACAGGTGCCAAAATAGGCCAAACTGTGTATACGTTGCTAAACTATTGCGCACAACCCACCATAACCGGTAGGAGAATCCGATGAATCACTGGAAATATATCACCATCCTCATGACAGCAATCGGCATGGTTGCATGCCAGTCACAAACAGAACAGATATCCGTCGCACCCGCAGAAACTGCGGCACCGGAAGCTGCCCGGCAGGCAGCGGTTCATTCCACTACAAAAACCAGTGTTCCTGTCATTCAAAAAGAAGTAAAAAAAGCACCTCCGGTGCATGCTGCCAAACCGGCAGCCCCTGCCGCTGCAAATACCACCAGCCGGGTCGTATCCAAACCCGAACCAAAAACTGTTACTGCTCCTCCCAAAACAGAAACGCCGCGTCCTGCCATAAAGAAAACCGCACCGATCAAGGTTGATATGAAGGTGTTAAACAAGTGCAAATCATGCCATGACCTTTCGGCCAAGAATAAAGTGGGTCCGGGATTAGGCAAAGGCAAGGGTATCCCGGGCGTGTTCAACCGTAAGGCCGGCACGATTCACGGCTTCAGATACAAATTCACCAAATATATCAAAGGCAGTGGCTGGAACTGGGATGAAACACATTTGCGCGAGTGGATATGTAATTCCAAAAAGGCCCTCAGGAAATTTACCGGCGATACAAAAGCCAAAACCAAAATGCCGTCACAACGCATCTGTAATCCGGCTAAACAGGACGCGGTGATCGTTGCGCTGAAATCCATTTCCTGATTTCCACACAGGTGGGTGGATGACAACTGTCGACAACTCAAAACGGATATTCTGGATTCCGAAATATTTAGGCTATATTCTTTCTGAAGGAGAGCCGGGGTAATGAAATCTTTGTTTGGACAAAACTTGACCACCTTTGATAAAGAGGAAATTGATATTGTCACAAAGTGGCTTCTTATTATAAATGGTGGAATCGGAATATTCTTTTCGCTAATTGTATATATATATCCAGCAGGGAATCCTCCATCTATGCTGTTATTGCTTCTCAGTTTATCGTTGATATGGAAAGGTAAAGGTAATTACAGATGTTTTGAGATGCCATGGAAAACGTATTGCTGGACATATACAGTATTTATGATTCTTTTACCTGTCATTACCTTTATACTGGTTGAGAAAATGCTTAGCAAATTAACGTTTGTTTGGGCAGTAGAGTATAGCATTGGCCTGATTGGAGCAGTAGGAATATATGGCTTTGTTTTTAAGAAAAAGTTTTTTAATCAGACTTTCTGGAAGATGGTCTTTATAGTTTATATTGCCGATGACATATGGAGATATATTGAGAAGTGGTCTAGCCCGGATTTTTCATGAAAAAGTTAGCTGACTCCGTATAATTCTTTGT
>CAZEMN010000044.1:0-13668 GCA_964513335.1 uncultured Zetaproteobacteria bacterium
TCATATTGCGCCCCGGCCCGTAGATGCCTGCCAGCCGGAAGATTTCAACCGGGAGGCCCGACTGCAACCATGCCTGTTCAGCCTTTAATCGTTCGATACCACGCTCGCTTGCAGGCTTGCACGGCCATGTTTCATCCACCCATGCCCCTGCCGCATCGCCATATACGCCGGTTGTGGAGAGATACCCGGCCCATTCCAATCGGCGGCATTTCCCGGTGATTTCCGGCAGCCACTGTAGTTGCGAGGCATGCATCATCGATGTTTCACGCGTTAACGGAATAGAATCCACCACGGCATCGGCGGATGCCAGCAACGTATCCGGCAAATCTGATGGCGATTCGGCCAGCACTGCTTCGATTCCGTGCGATTCCAATGCTTCAGCATGCTCCGGGCTACGTGTCGTTCCAATCACCCGCATGCCATCCGCCATACAGGCTGCTGCCAGCTTTTCACCGACATAACCGCACCCGAAAATGAGCAGCGTATCACTCATAAGGCATCCGTCGGACTTGCCCATTTTCAGAGCCTTTCGATGATGATCCGGAAATAAAAAATACAGGACAAAAGCTTGAATCTTTATTGATTGTTGTTGGATAGCGCGGCAATCTGGCTCCTTATTCCTTGTTTGCACTTTAATATGCATATCAATGAAAACAAGGGTGTATGTAGATGCGTAATAGATGGAAAACCAAGTCATGCTATTACCAAGCTAGACACGTGAAGAATTGCAAGCAGTGAATACAAGTCGACTAAGGAATAAAGCATGTCAGAAAAATCAGTCATAGTAACAAGAGATGGGATTTACCACCTTTACAATTATAAAAACGAAAACGAATTGGAAAGAATGGTTGTTGAACATTCTTGTGAAATATTTGGCAAAGACACTGTGTACTTTGACCTTAAAAGAAAAATCAGCAGCAAAGCAGGTTTCGGAACTATTCCAGATGGTTATGTTATTGATTTGAAAGAAAACAAACTATATTTGATTGAAGTTGAACTTATAAGCCATAGTTTAAAAAAACATGTTTTGCCTCAAATTACAAATTTTATTATGGCTTTGGACAATGAAAATACTGTTGAAAAATTGGTTTGTGAGTTTCATAGCAAATTACCAGAATCAAAAAAGATAGATAAGGAAAAATTGAAAACTATTGTCAACAATTGGGGAATTATCATTGTTATTGATGAGGTTGGAGACCCCATGAAAGAAACCAACCCTTTGCTGGAAATCGTAAACTTTTTGTCAAAACATGGGGAAGTAAAAGCTATTCCTTTTCAAACCTATTGCAAGAACGGTACAGTTACTGATGACCATGTACATTCATTCAAATCCTTTACTAAAGAAGAGTTGGAGCAGGAAGCGAAAAAATGGACTTTTAAATGGGGAACCGTTTCTGTTGAAAAACATCTTGAAAAGACATCTGATGATTTAAAAGATGTGTTTTTTAAATTGGGCAAAAAGATTTGTTGTATTGCACCTGAGGTAAAAGAGGTTCATCGAAAACAATGGACAACTTACCAACTTTCGGCATTAAAGAATTTCTGCACCGTAAAAGTATTGAACGATACGTTAGAAATTAACCTGAAAATGGATGAATCAATATTTTCAGATAAAAAAGGAATTGTCAGAAGTATAAAAAGAACACCTGCATGGACGTTTGATAAAGTGCTAAATGTTGGGTCAGATAAAGAGATAGACTATGCGATCACACTTATTGAGCAGGCATATAAGAGTATTGCAAAAAAATGAATCCCAACAAGACAAACGCACTCGGACAGCAAAAGCACCGCGTCCCCCGCTCTCTTCTTGCTGCCGACGATTTGCGGCGTTATAGCATACGCGATGAAGCCACGGCGAAAGCCTATTTGTCAGGTGCCTACGCGATGCGGTGCATTTTGACGTTCATTATATGAGCAGCGTGCTGCAGGGGTCGGGTCTTGTTTCGCGGATTTGATGCTACAATGAGCTATAAATCTGCCATTTATTACTCATAAATCATTGCATTATGAGTAATAAAGTGTCAGTTTATGCCTCATGGTATGGAACTGGCAGCAAAAAGAGTGGCCTGAATTTGCCTATGATCCGGCTCCACTCAAGGAGTTGGAGGGCAGGTTTCTGCATGAATCCGGCCTGCTTCTGGGTGCATACACTCATTTCGATGAAAGCGACAAAATGGAACTCGCCGTTGACCTGATCAGCAATGAAGCACTGAAAAGCTCCGAGATTGAAGGCGAAATGCTTGACCGCGACAGTCTGCAATCATCCATTCGGCGCAATTTTGGCCTGCCGACCGATCACCGTCGCATTCCTCCTGCTGAACAGGGCATGGCTGAGATGATGCTTAGTCTTTATCATGACTTCGCCCAGCCACTCACCCATGAAACCCTTTTTGACTGGCACGCCAGGCTGATGTCAGGCCGCCGCGATCTGAACGACATCGGCTGCTACCGAAGTAGCGAGGAACCGATGCAGGTGGTTTCCGGCGCAATTTACAATCCAAAGATACATTTTGAAGCGCCGCCTTCTGAAGCTGTACCGCGTGAAATGGATCGATTTATCCGATGGTTCAATGATTCGGCACCGGGCGGCAGCAGCCCGCTACCGGCACTGACGCGCGCAGGCACCACGCATCTTTACTTTGTCAGCATTCATCCTTTTGAGGATGGCAATGGCCGTATCGCCCGGGCCTTATCTGAAAAGGCCCTGGCGCAGAGCCTGAAACAGCCGACTTTGATTGCCCTGTCTCAGGTCATTGAAAAGCATAAAAAGGATTATTATGCACAGTTGAACCAACATAATCACAGTTTGCATATCACACCATGGCTGCGTTATTTCGCGGAAACGATCCTTGTAGCCAATGCCTATTCACAGAGGCTGATCGATTTTCTTCTCGCCAAGACAAAGCTGTATGATCGCATTCGCGGCAAGCTCAATGAGCGGCAGGAGAAAGTGCTCAACCGCATGTTTCAGGAAGGCCCGGAGGGCTTCAAGGGCGGCTTATCCGCCGAGAATTATATCAGCATCACCGGTATATCACGGGCTACGGCCACGCGTGATTTACAGCATCTACTCGACATCGGCGCGCTGACACGGACCGGTGCACTGAAAAGCACACGTTACTGGCTGAATCTGAACGAGCAGGGTCAATAGGGATGATTTGCATTGATTCCCACAGCTAATAACGGGGAACCCAACTGTTCAACACTTCCATATAATTCGTGCGTTCGAAGGCGGTAGGGTCTTCGGCATGGATGAGGGAAACACTGCCTTTTAGTTGCCGGATCGACTCGTACTCGTTTTCTTCCAGCCAGTGTTGTGTTTCTTCCAGCATCACGGTGAGATGTTCCGGGCCATGCTTGAGCAGTGCGCTACAGACGTGCGTGATATCCGCACCGGCAAGCAGCAACTTGATTACATCCTTCGCTACGTGAATGCCGCCGGTTGCCGCCAGCGACAGGTTTACATGCCCGTGAAGAATGGCGATCCAGCGCATGGCCAGTCTTGATTCCGCCGAAGTGGAAAGATTAAGGCTGGGCATAACATCCAGGGTTTCAAGATCTATGTCCGGCAGATAAAAGCGGTTGAACAGCGATACGCCGTCCGCGCCCGCTGCTTCCAGGCGCTGGATGAAATGACCGACGGAACTGAACTGGGGTGACAACTTCATGGTGACCGGAATGCTTACATGCCCCTTAAGGCCGGTGAGTATTTCCACATAGCGCGACTCCACAGCCTCGCCCGACTGCCCGATATCCGCAGCCAGATAGTAGACATTGATTTCCAGCGCATCGGCACCGGCTGCCTGCAACTGCTTGCTATGCTCGATCCAGCCACCGGCGGTGGTGCCGTTCAGGCTTGCGATCACGGGGATGCCCAGCGCCTTCTTCAAAGCGGACAGGTGTTCGAGATAGTTCTCCAGATGTGTTTTGTAGGTCTCGTGCGCAGGCAGGTAGCTTACCGCTTCGGCATGGCCGATATCCTGATGATGCAGAAGCTGGTCCATGGCTTCCTCATCGGCGTTGATTTCCTCCTCGAACAACGAATACATGACGATGGCGGCGGCTCCCGCATCCTCCAGCCGTTTGGCCATATCCAGACTGCGTGACAGAGGCGAGGCCGAGGGTACCAGCGGGTTTTTCAGCTCCAGCCCCAGATAGCGGGTTGAAAGGTCGCTCATATCTTACCCCCTTCGTCATCTTCTTTGTGGGATGACAGGCCGGCCAGTTGCTCGTAGCGATGGTAGCGATCCATTACATCCGCCTGAGCCTGTTTGAGCAGGGTCTCTGCGGCCTCGGGATGTGTGCGCCACAGCATGGAGAAGCGGGTCTCCGTTTCGGCGAACTCCTTGAAAGGAATGGATGGTTTTTTGGAATCCAGTTGCAGAGGGTTATGGCCCTTTTCGGCACGTCTTGGGTCGTAGCGCAGCAAGTTCACATGGCCGCTGTTTACCGCCAGATCCTGCTGGCGCAGGCAGTGCGACAGATCCACGCCGTGGGCAATGCAGGGGCTGTAGGCGATGATCAACGATGGCCCCGGATAGGATTCCGCTTCCATGAAGGTACGCAACGTCTGTACGTCTTTGGCCCCGAAAGCCACTTGTGCGACATAGACGTGTTTATAGGCCATGGCGATGATCGACAGGTCTTTTTTGGCCGTTGACTTGCCTCCGGCCGCAAATTTCGCCACGGCTCCGATCGGTGTGGCCTTGGACATCTGTCCGCCGGTATTGGAATACACTTCGGTATCCAGCACCAGAATATTGACATCCCGGCCACTGGACATGACATGGTCCACGCCTGAAAAACCGATATCGTAAGCCCAGCCGTCGCCGCCGATGATCCACACACTTCTTTTCAGCAGGTAGTCGGCTACCGTCTCCAGATTGCGGGCATCAGCGGAGTTAATTTTCCGGAGGATGGTTTTTAAGTCTTCGACATTGTGGCGTTGTTCGTGGATGCCGGGTTCATCCGACTGGTCCGCCTCGATGATTTTCCGGACCAGTTGTCCGCCAATTTGCTGCTCAAGGCGCTTGAGCAGTTCGCGCGCATAATCCGCCTGCTTGTCGATGGCCAGACGGAAACCCAGACCGAATTCGGCGTTGTCCTCGAACAGCGAGTTGGACCAGGCCGGCCCGCGCCCCTCCGGAGTGACCGTGTATGGTGTGGCCGGCAGGTTGCCGCCATAAATGGAAGAACAACCAGTAGCGTTGGCAATCACCATGCGGTCACCGAACAACTGGGTGGCGAGCTTGATGTAGGGTGTTTCCCCACAGCCGACGCAGGCGCTGGAAAACTCAAACAGTGGCTGGGCGATCATGGCACCTTTCATACCGTTGAAGCGTATCTTTTCACGATCATATTCCGGCAGTTGAAGGAAATAGTCCCAATTCTCTCTTTCCTGCTCCCGCAGGGGCGGTTGCGGTGCCATGTTCAGGGCCTTGTGGCTGACGTTGGTCTTGTCCCGGGCAGGACAAATTTCCACGCACAAGCCGCAGCCGGTGCAATCCTCCGGCGCGACCTGATAGCTGATGTGTATATCATCCTCGAACTCTCTGCCCTTGACCGGCACGTGCTTGAAGGTCTCCGGTGCATCTTCGGTAAGCTCTCCCGAAAACACCTTGGAACGGATAGCCCCGTGCGGGCAGACGAAGGGGCACTTGCCGCAATGGATACACAAATCCTCATCCCAAACCGGTATCTCCAGAGCCAGATTGCGCTTCTCGAAGGCCGCAGTACCGAGCGGCCAGGAGCCATCGACGGGTATCCGGCTCACAGGTAGCGCGTCGCCGCGACCAGCGATGATTGTACCTGTGATATTTTTCACGAAACTTGATGTGTTTTCGGGAACCGGCGGTTTCATTGCAAGTTTGCTTGTCACCTGATCCGGCACCTCCATGCGGTGCAGGCATGCGAGTGCAGCGTCAATGGCGGTGAAATTCCGCTCGACAATTTTCCTGCCTTTCTGGCCATAAGTGCTTTCCACCGCCTCCTTGATCCGGGTGATGGCCTCGTCCTTTTCCAGAACACCGGAAATGGCGAAAAAGCATGTTTGCATCACTGTATTGATGCGCCGGCCCATCCCTGCTTCATGTGCTACCTTGTAAGCGTCGATCACATAGAATTTAAGCTTTTTATCGATGATCTGTTGTTGCATCTTTTCGGACAGGCTGTCCCATACCTGATCAGGCGCATACGATGAGTTGAGAAGGAACACGCCATTCTCCGCCGCATCTTCCAGCATGTCGTAGCGTTCCAGAAAAACCGGCTGGTGGCAGGCGATAAAATGTGCCTCATCGTTGCCGATAAGATAGGTGGAGCGGATAGGCTCCGGCCCGAAGCGCAAATGGGAAATGGTAACCGCCCCCGCCTTTTTCGAGTCATAAACAAAATATCCCTGAGCGAAGAGGCTGGTACCCTCGCCAATGATCTTGATGGAGTTCTTGTTGGCGGACACCGTACCGTCCGATCCCAGGCCATAGAACATGCACCTGGTCACACCCTGACTGGCATCCGGGCGGAAGGTGGCGTCCCATTCCAGACTGGTATGGCTGATATCGTCGTGGATACCGATAGTGAAATGGTTTTTCGGTGCATCGTTTTTCAACTCGTCGAACACGGCTTTAATCATGCCCGGCGTGAATTCCTTTGAAGCAAGTCCATAACGTCCGCCGGTAATGCGGGGAAGGGTGGCAAACTTTCCACCACCGCAACTCACATGTTCGGCGAATGCGGTGACCACATCCTTGTACAGGGGTTCGCCATCGGAGCCGGGCTCTTTGGTGCGATCAAGTATGACGATTTTCCCGGCGGTGGCGGGAATAACTTCGAGCAGGTGTTCGGGGGAGAAAGGGCGGTACAGGCGCACCTTGACCAGCCCCACCTTTTCACCATGGGTATTCAGGTGCTCTACGGTCTCAGCCGCAGCTTCCGCACCCGAGCCCATAATCACCAGTACGCGCTCGGCATCATGGGGGCCAATATACTCAAACAGGTGATACTGCCGACCGGTAAGTTCGGCGAATTGGTTCATCACCTCCTGCACGGTGTCCGGCATGGCCGCATAGTAGGGGTTGACTGACTCACGCGACTGAAAATAGACATCCGGGTTCTGGCTGCTGCCACGCAGCACAGGCCTTTCGGGGGATAACGCCCGCCCGCGGTGGGCATGGACAAGGTCGTCCGGCAACATTGCGCTTATCACCTCGTCAGTAATGGTTTCGGCGTTGTTGATCTCGTGCGAAGTACGGAAGCCGTCAAAGAAATGGGCGATGGGAACGCGCGCCCTGAGCGTCGCCGCCTGCGAGATGAGCGCGAGATCCATCACTTCCTGCACGGAGTTGGATGCGAGCAGCGCAAAACCGGTCTGACGCACGGCCATGACATCGGAATGGTCGCCGAAAATGGACAGGGCTTGCGTGGCAATGGCACGTGCCGCGATATGAAAAACGGTGCTCGTCAACTCACCGGCAATCTTGTACATGTTCGGAATCATCAGCAGCAGGCCCTGGGAGGAGGTGAAAGTGGTGGTCAGCGCCCCGTTTTGCAGTGCGCCGTGTACCGTACCGGCAGCTCCCGCCTCGCTCTGCATTTCAATCACTTCGGGAACCGTTCCCCACAGATTCTTACGGCCCTGATCAGACCACGCATCCGCCATCTCGCCTATGGGCGAGGAGGGCGTGATCGGATAGATGGCGATGACCTCATTGGTCCTGTGGGCAATATAGGCGGCCGCCTCGTTGCCCTCGATGGTTACTCTGCGCTTTTGTGGCATTCTCAACTCCTGTGCGCAATCTATGGTGACTTCGTAAAAAGTCATCTGTTTGGAATGTTATGAACTGCCCCTGATTCCCTTACCCGGCGATGCACCCGTAACCTGAATTTATCCTGCTAAAACTCAACGATCAATCGTCATCTTCGCGCTCATGGCCTCGATAGCGATCTTCATCTTCATATTCCCGGCGATCACGATGACGATAGCCCCGGCGATGACCCCGACGATAACCCCGCCGTATCTCATTGTTATCAGGTGCACTGACAGCCGCACCGGCAGCCGCGCCAATAGCACCGCCGATCACAGCACCCGCAGCCGTATTATCACTTTGTGAGCCAATGACAGCGCCCGTAGCCGCGCCAATAATAGCACCCGTGGTCGCAGTCCTTTCCTGACGCTGGGTGGCACAGGCGGTTAAAGCCAGAATAGAACACAATATGATTGTCTTTCGCATGACAGGCTCCTTCATGAGAGATGGGCACAAAGTGCCAACTCTGGTGTGTCCATAACGATTCGGCAAGCAACGGGCAATGTGTAACCGTCGCCCGGATAAGGTAATAATCCCCGGCGACACAAAGGAGCTACTCTGCACTACCCGGCTGTCGTCAGGCAGCGTAGCATGCAGACATGCCTTTCGATTTAGCGGTCATTGACCTGGACAACACGCTATACGCAGCGGATTCCGGTGTATTTGCATGCATGGACAAACGCATGACAGCTTTCGTTGCCCGCGAGCTTGGCATGGATGCAGCCGAGGCCAATGCGTTGCGCTTAAAATACTGGAAAGAATATGGCACGACATTGCGCGGCCTGATGCTGCACCACGGCATGGAACCGGAAGCCTTTCTGCATGAAGTACACGACATCGGCGTACACGAGATGCTTTCACCGGATGCAAAACTGAACGAGGCATTGGGCAACCTTCCCGGACGCAAGGTGATTCACACCAACGGTATCCGCGAACATGCTGATCGGGTACTTGATACGCTGGGCATAGCGCACCACTTTAATGCGATTTATGACATCCGGTTCAATCGCTATCAACCCAAACCCTGCGCGGACACGCTGTCTGCACTGATTGAATCCGAAGATATGGCGGCAAACCGGACCCTCGTTATTGACGATATGGAGAACAATCTGGCAGCAGCCCGCTCTATCGGCGCGCAAACGGCGTTGATTTCAACCCATGAACCCAGCGAACAATGGGACTTTCACGCCGTATCATTGCCCTGCCTGAGCCAAACCATCAACACAGGGAACCATCAGGCCTTAGCAGCCTGTCGGACTTAGGCGATTCGTAGCGAGCAGGTGGGGAAGCGAGGTCAAAATTGGATGAATATAAGGAGCATAGTGGTTCTATGTGACGAATATTCAGCCAATTTTGGACCGTTCTCCCTGCCGCGCAGTAGATTTCGGCTAAGTCCGACAGACTGCTAGTCTGACATAACGTGGATTGAATCGCCTGCAATTCAATACTGCATGACGCGGTTGAATCCGCTATCATCCGTTAGCGGAGTGGCCCGGATGGTCGCGGCAGGCGGTTTTCCGGCCTGTCGAGGAAAGTCCGGGCTGCACTGGGTATGGATGCCGGATAACGTCCGGCGGGGGCGACCCCGGGAAAGTGCCACAGAGAGTAGACCGCCGGACATCGTTCGATAAGGACGAAGGGTTCGGTAAGGGTGAAAGGGTGCGGTAAGAGCGCACCGCCCCGCGCGGTAACGGGCGGGGGCACGGTAAACCCCATCCGCAGCAAGGCCAAATAGGGAAGCATCAGGCGTGGCCCGCGCCGCTTCCGGGTAGGCTGCTAGAGTGTGCCAGCAATGGCAGACCCAGAGGAATGACCATCATCCGCCGCTTGCGGCGGATACAGAACCCGGCTTACAGGGCCACTCCGCTTTTTCACTTTATTTCTCTTCCTGTATCATATGTTAGGCTTGCCCCCTCATGGAGGTAGTCATGACCGTCGAATTTGCAGGCGCGGCCAAAGCCAAACAATTGCGGGAATACTTCGCCCGTCATGGCCGTATTTATATCGTGGTCAATGCCACGGGTGACGATGTGATTGTACCGGAACATCTGCACGGCGATCCAGCCTTGCGGCTGGTGCTGAATGTACGCATGCCGCAGGCCATTATCATCAGGGATGACGTGCTGGAATCTGAATTATCCTTCTCCGGCAATCTGTTTCACTGTTCCATTCCTATGCAGGCCATCTGGGCGGCCTATATGCCGGAACAACAGATTGAGAATGGCATCCTGTGGGAGGACGACGTGCCGGAAACCATACGGGCCGTAGTCAAGGCAGTGCGCGGCATGCGCGAGGATGGCAATAAACGTGAGCCAGAAAACAACCCGGTCACGGAAGCCCCGGAAGCTGAAGAGGAACATGTCGGCCGACGGGTGGGGCATTTGCGGGTGATCAAATAGTCCTCCGGCTAACATATCGTTTCATCGGCTTCGTTTTGCCAGCCTTATGCGTGCTGGCTACACCACTATGGGCGCAAGTAGATGATGCGCGCCTGCGCATTGCCATTCCCCACGAAGACATGCAGGCCGTCCGTCCGGATACCCGGTTGACGGATACCAAACTGGCGCTACGCCTTGCTTTGCCGCAATTATGGGATCGTATCGTACCGCGGGAAATGCGTTCCCAGGCCGATTCCATTACATCAAATTACGGTTTGGTCGCCCGCATTATTCCCGCTGGCGAGCAGACGGTTGTCGAATTTAATGGCAAAGCCGTCTTCCGCACGCTCAAGGATCACCATATTCCTGCCATTGTTATGGCTCCACGTTTTCATCTTGTCCTTAAGATGCGTAATAGCGCCAGGCTTGAAATGAGCCAGACCCAAATCCTGCTCATGCAGGAGGCAAAAGACCTTGCCGCCAACTGGGGTATTGAACTGGCCGATAACGCTCCGAGCGTGGTTATTGTATGGCAATGGCTGGATAATCAGCAGGTCATGCTTAGTCTGCGCGGGAATTCGCGTCTGCAGGAATTTTCTGAAACGCGTACAATTACCGATGCGGATCCGTTACCCGTGCTCTCGGACTGGCTCAAAACCACTTTACTCAAAGCACGCGATGCCTATGCTTTTGATGCTGGCAGTCCGGAAAACATCAACACCGCAAACGCAATATTCGATCAGCAGATTACCCTGACCATAGACCGGACAACATCATTAATGGCACAAGTGGCATTGGAAGATGCCCTTAACAATGACCCACGCGTCCACCTCGTGCTTCCAGTCAGTCTCGGAGCAACACGTCAGCGTTATCTGTTGCTGCTGGAAGGAACCGACAGCAGATGGTTACCGGAATGGTTTGAACGCCGGGGCTACCGACTGGTGGCATTGCCCGAAGGAGGCTGGCTGGCACAATGATTCGCAAGGTTGTCAATCTTCCGAATTTACTGACCCTGGGCCGTATTCTGATTACACCCTTTATCGTCTATTCAATTCTGAACGGTTTTGCTATACAGGCACTGACGTTGATGGTGATCGCAGGCCTGACCGATATGCTTGACGGCGCCATTGCCAAACACTTTCACATGCAGACGATGGTTGGCGCCTATATGGATCCCATCGCTGACAAACTGATGCTGGTGGGCTCCATCATCAGCCTGTTTATCGTGGGACAAGTGCCGATGTTTCTGTTTCTGGCAGTGGTGTTCCGTGATGTCATCATCGTGATTGGCGCCATGGCGTATGAACTGGTAACCCACCGGCTGGAAATGCAACCCACCTACCTCTCCAAAGTGACAACGGTGGTGCAAATTATCTATGTATCCACTGCCTTGCTGCATATCGCCTGGCCGCTTCCTGCTATCATGATGGATGCCGCCGCGTGGATAACATTCGCCATCACATGTGCCTCCGGCGTGCAATATATGATTCTGTGGACCAGCAAAGCCACGCATGAGGAGAATGCCCCATGATGCTGGCTATGAATAATGCAGACTAAATCCGTGCAGTGGTGGATCAATGTGGGGCTATTCACGGCTCTGGTAGGTTTGTTGTTATGGCTGTTAACGGGCGTGGCCGGACCATTGCTGATTGCCTGGCTGCTGGCTTACCTGCTTGTGCCATTGGTTACATGGCTGAATACGCATGGCATCAAGCGCGACTGGGCCACGCTGGCGGTATTTTTATTTGGGCTGATTGGCATCGTGCTGTCGGTGATTCTGCTCGCGCCGCCACTCATCACGCAAATTGTCCATTTTATCCATGCTCTGCCGGATGCAGTGCTGCGTCTCAAGGAGCAATGGGCACCGTGGATTCAAACGCATTTGGGACTGGATATAGCGGATGAGATCGACCGCTGGAGCCTGTGGCTACGAGGACAGGCCAAAGGGCTGGACCTGGAATCCATTTCTCCGTGGGCGCATTGGGGCTTATCGGCTGTATCCAGCGTTTTCGGCGCAATTCTGGGGCTGTTCAAGATCATTCTGATTCCGCTGTTTGCCTTTTACCTGCTGCACGACTGGGACAAAATCGGTCGTATGATGCATGATCGCCTGCCGCATCAGAGCCGCGAAATGGTGTTGCGCCTGGTGAATGAAATAGATGCCATCATCAGCGCCTTTCTGCGCGGTCAGTTCACGGTGTGTCTTATTCTGGCAGGCTTTTACAGTATTGGCCTGTTTATCGCGGGCATCCCGTTTGCGCTGGCCATCGGCCTGGTGTCGGGATTACTTGCATTCATTCCTTATGTCGGACTGATTACCGGCTTTTGCGCTGCTGCCCTGATGTCGCTGTGGAACTTCGGTGTGGATCAGCATCTGTTGAGCGTGTTGATTGTATTCGGCGTGGTACACATGCTCGAAGCGTTCTATCTGGCACCAAAGGTGCTGGGCGACAAGCTGGGACTACATCCACTGGTGATTCTGCTGGCCTTGACCATCGCCGCCGACCGTTTCGGCTTTGCCGGGGTGTTGCTGGCGGTACCGGTGACAGCAGCGGGCACGGTGCTGGTCCGGGAAATTGACCGCCGCTACCGTAACGATCAGGACTCCGTTTCCGATTGAAGCAGCAACTACTTGATCTTCATCTTCCCCTGCATTACGAATATGGCAACTGGGTGCGCCACGCAGGAATCGAGACCGCGCACAACCGGCTGGCATTATGGCTGGTGCATGGTGGACGCCTGTGGCTGACATCAAGCGCCCCTGCGGGTAAAACTCATCTTTTGCATGCGCTGGCGAAGGAACATACTCACCTTGGTCTTATCACGCCGCATCCGGAAACCGTACATGCACTCCGGCGGGTGCAGGCGTGGCTTGAACAGTTATCAGACTATGCTTATTGGGTCATTGATATCGCAGCAGGCCCGATCCCACAATCCACTGCCATTGCCCTGTTTCATCTACTGGAACGGGCCCGCGAAATGAATCGGCACATGGTTATTGCATGGCGTAGTGAAGATACCGTCAATCTGCCACCGGAACTCGCCAGCCGCCTGGCGGCGCTGGAACGCATCGACATGCATTCGCCCGGGAACGACCATGACCTTACCGCCGTACTGAAGAGTGTAGCGGCTGTGCGTCAATGGCGCGTGGATGATGCCATTCTGCAACTGATGCTGACCCATCTGCCGCGTCATCTGTCCGACATGATTGCTGCACTGGAAAATCTCGAAAACAGCTCACTGGCCGAACGCAAACGCCTGACGCGGGCATGGGCCAGCAAACAGATAAAAACCATGCGGCAACAAAAACAGGCCGTACTACCAACAACAGAACTTTCCTGAATCACCCCGCACTTAACTCTTCCCTACTATTATTGAAGAAAAAGAGGTCGGGGCTTGTTTCGCGGATTGATTATTTGCAGGGTCTTGTGGCCGGCGCGTTGCCTCATTGAAAAAGGTAACTGAAGGGTCAGATACGTTGCCTCACATTT
>CAZEMN010000045.1:0-1984 GCA_964513335.1 uncultured Zetaproteobacteria bacterium
GCGCGCGTAAGGATATGGCGCGCTTCCTCCGGTGTGATGTCCAGTAATGTCAGAAAGTGTCTCATGTCGACTCCTTACCTGTGGGCAAACAATCGCCAAGAATGGTCAGCGCCTCATCGACTTCCGCTGATGTCACATTCAGTGGCGGCAAAAAGCGCAGCACATTGGGGCCCGCACGCAACAAAAGCAAACCGGATTCACGGCAGCGGGTAATCGTGTCGGTCGCATCGCAGCTTAATTCAGCGCCGATGAGCAAGCCCTGGCCACGTATTTCCTGTATGACAGGATGTGTTCGCTGTATCGTTTTAAGTCCCAGCAGCAGGTGCCCGCCCTGTGCGCGGACGTTCTCCAGTAGCCCTTCCTGCTCAATCACATCAAGCACGGTCAGCGCCGCGGTGCAGGAAAGCGGGTTGCCGCCAAAGGTGCAGCCATGCGTGCCGGGGCTGAAAGAAGCCGCAACGGATTCGCTTGCCAGCATGGCACCAATGGGGATGCCACCTCCCAGCCCTTTGGCCAGTGTAAGGATATCCGGCCGCATGCCGGTATGCTCAAAACCGAACATTTCGCCTGTGCGTCCCACGCCGGTTTGTACCTCATCCAGCATCATCAGAATACCGGTATTGTTGCACAATTTACGCACACCCCGCAGATAAGCATCGGGTATTACATTGACACCGCCTTCGCCCTGAACAGGTTCAAGCAGAATTCCGGCCGTGTCGCCGCCTACAGCATCTTTCAGGGCATTCATATCTCCCAGCGGCACATGGACAAAGCCCGGAGGCAGGGGATCAAAACCGGTTTTTACCTTATCCTGTCCGGTAGCGGTCAGTGTATTGAGCGTGCGTCCATGAAATGATCGGGTGGCGGTGATAATGGTGCGTCGCGGGCTATTCTGATCGTACCAGTATTTCCGTACCAGTTTGATCGCCGCTTCGTTTGCCTCTGCCCCCGAATTACAGAAAAAGGCACGTTCCAGTCCGGCAAGCTGCGTCAGTTTAGCTGCCAACTTTTCCTGGGCAGGAATATGAAACAGGTTGGAGCAGTGCAGCATGGTTTTCATCTGTTCGCTGATGGCCCGAACCAGCGCCGGATGGGCATGGCCCAGCGTGTTAACCGCAATGCCGGAGATGAAATCAAGATATTCTTTACCCGTATCATCCCATGTGCGTGCGCCACTACCCCGTACCAGCCTCACGGGATAACGGGCATACGTGTCCATCACGGCATTGTTGTTCATTTGTCGCAGTCTAGAGATGAATGCGCCGGAACGCATCCTTGTTGTCAGGGTGTTTCAGAGCCGTTTTTTTCCGCCGTTTCGCGGACGGCCTTTATCTCACGCTCAGCATGAAGCTGTCCGCGTTTCGTTCCTTCCTCAATGGCCGAATGGATATGGTGACGGATCAAAGCCTGTTCTGTGTCGCTGCATTGCGCCAGTTCGTTTGCAGACAATCTGGCCCAGACCAGTCGGGCAAGGTCGCGGACAAGTCGATGGTATTCGTCGTATGGCCGGGCAGTATCCGGTTCGGCGGCCTCAATGCGGGAACTTTTACTTTCCGGATCCACCAGCGCACCAAGGGATACGTTTAGCGCCGCCGCAATACGCTCCAGCGCATCAAGAGACAAACCGGCCAGTCCGCGTTCGGCGCGGCTTAATTGCCCCGGATCGACCTCCGCCAGTACCGCCAACCGATGAATGCTGAGCATGGGGTATTGCGACTGCCGCAATGTACGAATACGACCGCCAATTTTTGATTGTAAAGCCATGCACTGTATTCTTTTGTCATTGGCTGCACACGGCAATGTCTCTACAACATGGTGTTGACTCATAAACATTGTTTATGAGACTATAGCGGCTGAAGATGAGCAGACGGTGACAATGGCATGAACAAACATGAAACGTACAAAACCATACATGTGGTGGAGGATGAACACGCCATCCGTACAATATTGCTGCAAATACTCTCAGGCTGTGGATTCCGGGTGC
>CAZEMN010000045.1:2084-13453 GCA_964513335.1 uncultured Zetaproteobacteria bacterium
GTATCCTGATCTTTGCTGTATGCTGATGACCGGCAATCCCGATCAATGCGCCGAGTGGCATCTGCGACAATACGGGCTTGCCGGGCGAGTTCGCCATGTTTTCGCAAAACCCTTCCATCCGTTGCACCTGAAGAACGTTCTGGAGAATGTCTGAACTGGCCTGTCGCCGGTAGCGCGGCATGCTGTAATTTTGCTAGACTTGCATCATGGATTTAACAACAACATTGCGTCGCGTGCGTATCAAGGTATGCGGAATTACGCGGATTGAGGATGCACTATTGGCTGCAAGCCTCGGCGTGGATGCCATCGGGTTTGTGTTTTACGACAAGTCGCCACGGTTCATTCCACCCATGAAGGCCGCGACAATTATCCGCGCATTACCACCATTTGTATCGGCTGTCGGCCTGTTTGTTAATCCCGGTCAGGATGAGATTGACGATGTATTGAAACATTGTCCCCTGGATGTATTACAACTCCACGGCGATGAAACGCCGGAATTTTGCGAAGCTCAGACCCGCCGTGTGATCAAGGCTGTGCCCGTCCATGAAAAGATGGACCTGAAAATGGCCCATGCCTACGATTGCCCGGTATTGCTGGATGCCAAAGCACCCAAAGGAATGTATGGAGGTACCGGGGAAACGTTCGACTGGGCGCTGCTGGACGGGTTTGAACATGCGCATCCGCTCATCCTTGCCGGTGGACTGGATATGGAAAATGTGCAGCGGGCGTTAAGCGTTCGCCAATGGGATGCACTGGATGTATCCTCTGGCGTGGAATCCATGCCCGGCGTGAAAGATGCTGGAAAATTACGCCGGTTTGTAGCCATAGTGCGCCAAAATGGAAGCCAAGACTGACGTTTTTTGTCAGTAGCCTCGCAAATTGCCTGATATTTCACCCATGCGGACTGGCACCTGTCTTGCGAATTGCCGGAGAGTCTCAGAGGAGCCGTATTGTTAAATGAATTATCGGATGTTCCTGAATCCGCCTACGATTTTTCTATTCGCCATGCACCGGATGCAGGCGGTCATTTTGGCCGTTTTGGCGGCAAGTATGTTGCGGAAACGCTCATGGGCCCGCTGGCTGAACTGGAAGCAGCTTTTTTTGAGGCATGGGAGGATAAGGCGTTCCAGCATGAGCGTATGCGTCTGCTGCGTGAATATGCCGGACGCGCCACACCTTTATATCATGCCGAACGCCTGTCACGGGAGAATGGCGGCGCACAAATATGGCTCAAGCGTGAGGATTTAACGCATACCGGCGCACATAAAATCAACAATACGATCGGGCAAGGGCTGCTGGCCCGTCGGATGGGCAGAAAACGCGTCATTGCTGAAACGGGCGCCGGCCAGCATGGCGTGGCTACAGCCACCGTCGCTGCCATGTTCGGTATGGATTGTGATGTGTACATGGGGTGCGAGGATGTTGAGCGGCAAATGCCCAATGTGCTGCGCATGCGGCTTCTCGGCGCCAACGTTATCCCCGTGGATTCAGGCACGGCTACGCTCAAGGATGCCCTGAACGATGCCTTGCGCGACTGGGTGGCCAGTTGTGCGGATACTTTTTATATCATTGGCACCGTGGCCGGTCCACATCCCTACCCGCTGATGGTGCGCCAGTTTCATGTGGTTATTGGTCAGGAGGCGCGCGCGCAAATGCTGGCTCAGGCCGGGAGGCTCCCGGATGTGGCTGTTGCCTGTGTCGGCGGTGGCTCCAATGCCATGGGGCTGCTGCACCCCTTGCGTGATGATCCGGTGCGTCTTGTTGCCGTCGAAGCGGCTGGCAGGGGCCTGGATACCGGAGCGCATGCGGCCTCGCTGGCTGCCGGTAAACCGGGAATCCTGCACGGTAACCTGACTTACCTCCTTGAAAACGAAGAGGGACAAATTCAGGGGACGCACAGTATTTCCGCCGGACTTGATTACCCGGGTGTCGGGCCGGAATTGTCCGCCATGCTGGAAGCCGGTGAACTGGAACTGGATACGGCGACGGATGACGAAGCACTGGATGCTTTTCGCAAGCTGACGCGGATTGAGGGAATTATTCCGGCGCTTGAATCCAGCCATGCGCTGGCCGCCGGATTCCGTATCGCGGCGGCCATGCGCCCGGATCAGCATGTACTGGTGAATCTTTCGGGCAGAGGCGATAAGGATATGAACACGGTCTTTAAGGCTCTGGGCTGGACAGAGGGTGCGGCATGAGTCTGGATCGTCTGGCCAACTGTTTTGAAGCCTGCCGCAGTGAAAACCGTGCCGCACTGATCGGCTATTTGACAGCAGGCGATCCTGATCCGGAAGTTTCAGCACAACTGTTGCAGACTCTGGCCAGGCATGCGGATATTGTAGAAATCGGCATGCCGTTTTCCGATCCGATGGCGGACGGTCCGGTGATCCAGGCGGCGAGTGAGCGGGCGCTGGCTGCCGGAACAACGATGAAAGACGTGTTTCGACTGGCATCACAGACGCGCAAGCAAAGCCCTGCTGCCGGTATTGTCCTGATGGGATACGCCAACGTGGCCTATGCCATGGGCTATGATGCATTTGCCTGTCAGGCAGCACTGGCCGGTGTGGATGGTGTGTTACTGGTGGATATTCCACCGGAGGAGTCGGCTGAAGCAGATGCCGCCCTGGCCGAACATAAGCTGCACAGCATCCGGCTGGTTGCTCCGACCTCTTCGGAAGCGCGCCGGGAACTGGCGGCCCAATCCGCGGGCGGTTTTATTTATTACGTATCATTGACCGGCATCACGGGTGCGAAGATGGGAGAGACGGAAGAAATCAATCGCCAGATCACGCGATTGCGGAAACAGTCCGACTTGCCCATCTGTGTCGGATTTGGTATCAAAACACCGGAGCAGGCAACAAAAGTGGCGGCCTTCGCTGACGGCGTGGTGGTGGGCAGCCAGTTTGTTTCGCAGATTTCCGAGCATTTTTCCGATCATTGTGCCATGATTGAGGCTATGGACGGTGTTGCGGGGGAAATGCGCAAGGCGATGCAACGGGAGAATGCAGGTTGAGAATCAAGGTTCTTGGCTGTTATGGCGGACAGTTACTGGGGTTTCATTTGACCTCGTTTCTGGTCAACGATTCCATTCTTCTGGATGCCGGCTCGCCTACCGAAGGGCTGGACCTCGAAGGCCAGTTCAGCATTCGTCATATTTTTCTGTCGCATACCCATTTGGACCATATCAAGGATATTGCCTTCCTCGCCGATAACCGGTCGCTTAAACGGTTGGGGGGGGCCAAGGGAAATCGTCAAATAATTGTTCACAGCCTGAAGGAGAATCTCGACGTGTTACGCGGGCACTTCCTGAATAATCAGGTGTGGCCCGACTTTACCAAGATACCCAGTGCTGATGATCCTATTCTTGCATTTGAAGAGATCAGGCCTGAGGAGCCTGTAGAAGCAGATGGTGTGACGATAACAGCAATTTCTGTTAATCATCCTGTTCCATGCACCGGTTTTCTGCTGGATAAAGATGGACAGCAATTCATCTACACGGCGGACACCGGCCATACGGATCGAATCTGGGAAGTGGCCAATGCCCAGCCCAATCTCAAAGGGATTATCATGGATTGCTCATTTCCCAATCATTATCAGCATCTGGCGGATATCAGCGGGCATTTAACGCCGAATGGCATGGCCAAAGAGCTGGCAAAATTTAACAAGCTCGGAGATGTTCCCGTGTACCTGTATCATATGAAGCCGGAAACACTCAATGTGTTAACGGCGGAGGTTGAATCATTATATTTACCCCATCTGCGCATGCTCACGCAGGTGGATGAACTCCTTTTTTAGTCGGTTACATAAAATATGAACTGGATTACACGTCTTATTGAACGGCCTTCGGCCATGCTGGGCGGCTCGAAGCAGGATATGCCGGAAGGCTTATGGATCAAATGTCCCGATTGCTGTGAGGCGGTTTACAACAAGGAGATGCAACGCAGCCTGATGGTATGCCCCAAGTGTGGTCACCACCACCGCATCTCCGCTGAGCAGAGGGCTGAATTTCTCTTCGATGTCAACACGTTTGAGCAACTTGACACCGATTTACGTTCTCAGGACCCGCTTGATTTTCGTGATAAAAAGAAATACCGGGATCGTATCAAGGATGCTTCCAAAAAGGCGGGAGATGAGGACTCGGTGCGTAATTATCTTGGCGATGTTGGGGGCCAGACAGTCTCTGCGTCAATTTTCGAGTTTGGTTTCATGGGCGGTAGCATGGGGGCCGTGGCCGGTGAAAAAATTGTGCTTGGAATGGAACGTGCGCTGGAGCGGCATTGTCCTTATTTGCTTGTTGCGGCGTCCGGAGGCGCCCGCATGCAGGAAGGCGTGCTGTCCCTGATGCAGATGGCGAAAACATCCGCTGTCGCCAAACGCTTGAAGGATGCAAAAATCCCCTTTATCTGTCTGCTGACACATCCAACCATGGGTGGCGTTTCCGCATCCATCGCATGGTTGGGCGATATTATTTTGGCTGAGCCCGGAGCGCTCATCGGTTTTGCCGGACCAAGGGTGATTAAAGAAACCGTGAACCAGGAACTGCCCGAGGGCTTTCAGCGGGCCGAATTTCTTTTACAGCACGGCCTGATTGATGACATTGTGGATCGCCGTGAATTGCGTGATGGTTTGAAGAATTTATTTGGCCAACTCTTACAGCGCCCTTACCGGCAGGTTGCGGAAGGCTAACAACAACATTAATAAAGCCACATGCAGCGGCTTGCCCGGAGGGAATCCCACAGGCGGCCCGGCTTCGCGCTACGGCGCTTGGCAAGGGAGCGGCCATTCCCTGCGCACCATGCCTTGATCCGAACCACCTGTGGGACTTTGCACATGGCTTTATTAATGTTGTTGTTAGTAGTTCCAGAAAAATAGTTAAATTTCTTACTTAATGACAAAAAATCAAAAGTTACCTGTTGAATCATTGCTATCGAGTCTGGGTTCGCCTGCGGCGGATCGGGATTACCGGCCGGGGCATCAGCGCATGCATGCCCTGTTGGTAGATATGAATCTTAACCGGCCCCGGTTACGTATCCGTATTGCCGGTACCAATGGCAAAGGCTCCACCGCTTTTATGCTGACCCGTGCGCTGCAAAAGGCGGGCCTTACCGTCGGGCTTTATACCTCACCCCATATCCATACATTCAATGAACGCATCCGAATCCATGGGCAGCCGGTGACCGATGTGAAAATCATTCCTGTCCTGGAAGGTATGGTATCTACCGCTATGGCTATCGGCGCATCTTATTTTGAGGTAGCGACGGCATTGGCGCTGACCCTCTTTTCCAGGGCGCGGGTTGATGTGGAAATTCTGGAGGCAGGTGTTGGGGCGCGTATGGATGCTACGACAGCTGTCCCTGCGGATATGGCACTGATGACTCCCATTGCCCTGGACCATCAGGCATGGCTGGGCGGGACATTGAGTGCCATTGCCGATGAAAAGGCGTATGCCATGCAGGGTTGCCGCTGGGCGATCAGTGCGCCGCAGGCCGATGATGTTGCTGACATTTTACAGAGTCACAGGGTGGATATTGAGTTTGTTTCAAGTGAAGAAGATTTTCCTCCGTTAAAAATGGTGGGAGATCATCAGCGATGCAATGCGTCGCTTGCCTGTGCCGCAGTCCGGCGTCTTTGTGCGGAAGGCGAAGTGGTGGCGGATTTGCTGTTGATGATGAAGGCCGTGGCGGATACCGAAGTTCCGGGCCGATTGCAGCATATCCGCTGGCATCATCGTCGTATCTGGCTGGATGCAGCACACAACATGCATGCCGTACAGGCGTTATTGCCTTCGCTTCCCGCGCTCGCCAATCCTTTCGATGGTATTCTGGTGTTTACGCGCGAGGATCGTGACCTTGCCGAGGCTTTGCCACTATTGCGGCCCTTTACTCGCAGGCTGGTGGCACAACATGATCCAGCTGGGTGCTGTGATGCAAATTATGATTCCTTGCAGAACGCATTGGATGCGGAAATAGCAGGAAAAGAAAACGGCTCTTTTCTGGTGTTGGGTTCGTTCACCAGCGTGGCAGCTTCCGAGTCGTGGCTTATGGAGAATCGTGAACAGGCCCTCTAGAGTAAAATGATGTTCAGTCGTCGTCTACCGTAAAGCCTTCCGCGCCCCGGCGCATGCCGACAGGACCTGTACGCGTCATCTCGATCACGCCATGTGGTTCCAGCATGCGCAGAAAGGCATCGAGCTTCCTGGCCTTGCCGGTCAGTTCCAGCGTATAGCTGGATTCGGATACATCCACCACATTGGCGCGGAACACTTCGGCCATGCGCAGCACTTCGGCGCGTGTGGCCTCCGATGCGCGTACCTTAATCAGAATCATTTCGCGCTCCATATGTTCCTGGCGCGTTAAATCCTCGGTTTTGATGACTGGAATCAGCTTGTTCAACTGTTTTTTGATCTGTTCGATCACATGTTCGTCACCGCGTGTTACCAGCGTCATGCGGCTCATCGAGGCATCCAGGGTCGGAGCGACGTTGAGGTTTTCAATGTTATAACCGCGCGCTGAAAACAGGCCGGCAATGCGCGTGAGTACGCCGAATTCATTTTCCACCAGCACAGTAATCGTATGCCTCATGCCAGCACCATTTCACTTAATCCTGCACCGGCCGGAACCATGGGGTAAACGTTTTCCTCTTTGGTGACAACGAAATCAATCACGGTAAAGGTATCACGATTGGCCAGCGCCTGTTTGATGACGGTTTCAACATCTCCCGGCTTTTCCGCCCGGAGTCCCTTACCGCCATAGGCCTCCGCCAGTTTGACGAAGTCCGGCAGTGAATCGCAGTAGGAATGCGAATAACGTGACTCATAAAACATTTCCTGCCATTGGCGCACCATGCCCATGTATGAGTTGTTAATGATGGCAAAGATCACCGGAAGTTTGTGTTGCATGGCCGTGGACAATTCCTGAATGGACATCTGAATCGAGGCATCGCCGGCAATATCAATCACGGTTGCCTTGGGCTCGGCAATCTGCGCACCAATGGCGGCCGGGAGCCCGAAACCCATCGTGCCCAGCCCGCCGGATGTAATCCAGCGATGCGGTTTTTTGAATCCGTAATGTTGTGCCGCCCACATTTGATGTTGCCCCACTTCCGTGGCAATAATGGCATCACCTTTTGTCAGTTCATGCAGCTTGCTGATCACAAACTGCGGCTTGATGCTGCCGTCCATATCCTGATCGAAATGCAGGCAATCTTTGGCCCGCCATTCCTCAATCTGATGCCACCATACCTTCAATGCTTCGGCATTGGATTTGGCGTTTGCAGTCTTGAGCGCATCCAGCATTTGCCCCAGCACCACCTTGACATCGCCGACGATGGGCAGGTGCGCATGTACGTTCTTGGAAATGGAAGACGGATCCACATCCACATGAATGATTTTAGCTTCCGGAGCGAAGGCTTCGATCTTGCCGGTTACGCGGTCGTCAAAGCGCGCGCCAATCGCAATCAGCAGGTCGCAATGGGATACGGCCATATTGGCTTCATAGGTTCCGTGCATGCCCAGCATACCAAGGAAATGTTTGTCATCGCAGGGCACACCGCCCAGTCCCATCAGGGTCTGGGTCACCGGAAAGTCCAGTTCACGTGCCAGCCCGGTCAGTAATTCAGCACTGCCGCGGGTGCCGTTGATGCCGCCGCCGGTATAAAATATCGGGCGTCTGGATGCCAGCATCATCTTGATGGCACGCTTAATCTGACCATGGTGCCCCTTGGTTACCGGCTTGTAGGAACGCATGTTCACCGTTTCCGGATAGCGGAATTCGCAGGAGGCAATGCCCACATCCTTGGGAATGTCTATCAGCACCGGGCCGGGGCGACCCGTTGTGGCGATATGAAAAGCCTGGCGGATGGTGAGGGCCAGGTCTTCCACATTCTTGACCAGAAAGTTGTGCTTGGTCGCCGAGCGCGTGATGCCAACGGTATCCGCTTCCTGAAAGGCATCGTTACCGATCATGTGGGTGGGAACCTGACCGGAAAAGCAAACGGTAGGGATTGAATCCATATAAGAGTCCGCCAGCCCGGTTACGGCGTTGGTCGCACCGGGACCGGAGGTGACAAGCGCCACGCCGCATTTACCGGAGACGCGCGCATAGCCGTTGGCCGCATGCAGGGCAGCCTGCTCGTGACGTACGAGGATATGGCGGAAATAATTTTTCTTGAAAATCTCGTCGTAAATCGGCAATACGGCCCCGCCGGGATAGCCAAAGATGATATCCACGCCCTCCCGTTTCAGGCATTCGACGAAGATTTCCGCACCAGTAAGTTTCATTGTTGTCTGTTGTCCACCCTGTTTATCTGCTTAATATAAAGGAAAAGTGAACATAGGGAGGCGCTTAAAATGTGTCAAGCAAACCTTGGTGCGTTGCACATCAAATTCGGATTTATTTATCCTGCGGAATCGAACGAATGAATTCTCGTCTTCGGCCAAGAACGGACATTCAAACATTTGGAAATAATTAAATACTATATCTCCGGAATTCCCGCGAATTATACTTGAATTTTACAGGCCAACGTTTCATTTAGACCCTCTGTCGTGAGATCGCCAGCTTTAATTGCTGATTCCAATAGTTTCTTAACTTCTGATCTTGTAAGCCTTTTGACATTTCCATCTTTGAAAGCATCAAAATATGCTCTTGCTATTGAACCAAGGCGATTCAAATCAATGTTCACTGCATCAATATGATAAGACCTAAGGTTGTGAACTGGTGTATCTCCTGGGGTCTGTTGAAAATCACCGATTGCTGACAACTGATCTTCATCTACCCAAGAAAGATCGATTGGCGCTAACTTATCTAGGCGTGAAGCTAAGGCCAAACCAACCTTGTCTAAATTCTCCTCCGCTGAGGAATCAAAAAGCCATAAGGACAATTTATTGCCAGTTGTCCTTAAGTCAGCGGTCACTGCATCAGCCTGAATAGAACCTGAGTTAATTGGATACCATTTTGCTTGTGATATCTTACGGAAAATAACCATCTTTAATCAGTGCGAAGAATGATATTCCGTTACTATCTGCTCCACATAAGTTCTTAGCCATGTGATTTTTTCACTTGGAGCCTGTCGATTAAGCAACCAAATAGCAGCATCAGATTCTTTGACGCCCTCCATGGAAATGGCTTCAAGTGCTTGCACAGCTGCATCGCGAACGCGCAAAGCCTCCGACTTAAGCCCTTCTGCTGCGACCTCAAACAAATAATCAGAGTGGTCTTCAATATCTACTCCAGTAAGACAAAGCAATATATCCGCTTTTAGCCAAGATTCGATTCCATTCGATAAGATGCCCTTTAGAAAGGCCCTATCCGCTTTATTTTCGAGCATCGGTTGCAAATAGTCCATGGCCGGGTGATCCATTCCAGGCTCAACAGGCTCAGATTCAATGAAGGATTTAATTTGAGCGAAAGAAACATCAAAAGCTTTATGCCCAATGGCTACATTCGGGGTGACTACAGTTCCGTCTGTAAACTTCATATATTCACGCGAAACTCTATCTGCTCCTAAATTCAAATTAGGAACATAGCCAAAGGAGGACTGCCGCATTCCATACATCCGAGACATTTGGTTCTCGTTGGAATTAAGGAACACCTCGCGAATGACATCGTCATATGGCTTTTGCTTAGGATTATATTCACAATATTCTGTCATAAACACTCCAACTATCTATTCGTACATTGGCTCAAGTTCCTCAAGGGTTTTTTGAGTTAGAAGCGGAAAGAAGATGTTCTTTTCAGTATCATGAATAACATTGAGCAAATCTGAATAGCTTTCAGTAAACTCGGAAATGGTAGTTTCCTTAATTGTATCTACATCCACAATAGTTCCATGCAGTTCTTTTCCTTCAGACCTTAGTAACTTGCTCGGCCAAAATAGCTGAATAATATTGGTGCAATCATTTAGCAAGAGTTCAGTTCTAAGGTATGTGGATTTAGCCTTCGAATCAGTAACAAGGTCATGATCTGTAAGGGTAATTTTTGTCCGAAGTTTTTCCAGCCCATGAACCTGCTCATCTATTGGCATTTCAAGAAGGTTAATGCAACGCAATGAAACCCTTTCAACGTTAGTCAAAAGGTCACTTTGAAGAAGAATTCCAATCAGCGCCTCTATTTCTTTCCTGAAGTTATCCCATCCTATATACGGAGCTTTGCATGACATTGATATTGATTTTCGTCCAATTTGAATCGCAAGACTTTCTCCACTCATCTTATGAGTTGCGGCATATTCAAAATTGGGGTCTGATTCCATTACTACCTGCGGTATTTGAGCAGCAGGCAATTCCTCCATCCTTGGGTATTGTTCTTTAATATGCGAATCGCTATACAGGATACCGGGAAGCAACGCTCCTGTTTTTGCTTCAGTCCCCTGAAAACGAATCTCGACTATTGCTTCTATAATTGTATCTGTGCCCAATTTAATAGGAATCTTCATGATTCTTCTATAGTTCCCTTGGTAAACTCATTGTTATCGTTGCTTGTTTAGCACAGGCTCAAGCATAGCGACTCCCCTAATAGTATGATAGAGAGAATTTTAGGTCACTGGCCATACTGTATTCGTAACAATATCTTGAATGACTGTTCATGGTCGGCAATAATCATTCAGTTAGCTTCTGCTTGCTGTAAATCGTAGCGCATCACCAGCGCATCTTCCCGGGGGAATCCGGCGGATCGTGGCGTGTAGTAATCCTTACGTATGCCACTAATACGAAAACCAAGACCGATATAGAGATGTTGTGCTGCCATATTGGAGGCCCGCACTTCCAGCAAGACGTAGTGCATGCCTTCACGACGTTTTTTATTCAGTATATATCGGGTTAATTGGACCCCGAGGCCCTGTCGGCGGAACGCGGGTGCGACGGCCAGTTGCATGATATGCACTTCATCCAGCATATCCTGTCCCAGGTAGTAGGCGGCCAGTTTTCCATGGGTGGTGTGCCACACATCCAAATCGTAATCATGCTCGAGGGCATCCATGAGCGCCTGATGTGACCATGCTTCGGCGAACGAGGCCAGATTCAGTTCAAATACGGCTTGAATATCTTCATGAATTGCGGGACGAATATTCTCCATATCATCCAGCAGTGAGCCTGGTCTGGCGGACATGATTGCTTACAAAGCGCGGTTACGCGGCTTCGGAGGTTTCACCCTGCTCGCGCCAGTCACAATCTTCCTCGGCACATAGATGCTCCAGCCCGCGCCGTTTGGTGATTTTTTCGGTGACAAACGGTGCGCCGCACTTCGGGCAGGGCTGGGCAATCGGTTTATTCCACAGAGCTTTCTTGCACTTGGGATAGGTTGAGCAGGAATAGAATATTTTACCGCGACGGGATTTTTTCTCCAGAAACGTGCCCTTGCCGCATTCAGGACAGGGGA
>CAZEMN010000046.1:0-13252 GCA_964513335.1 uncultured Zetaproteobacteria bacterium
TGGATATTGCAGCCGATCTGGATGCTGAAGCAATTGTGCAGCGCTTGAATGGTGCGGGCATTGACGCTGCTGTGCGCCGAAGCAATGAACCGGGTGATTTGAGCTGGGTGGTACATGGCCTGCTGGAAGGTATCGACTTTCAAATATTACCGGCCTCGGAAACGGGTATTGCCCACAACTCGTTTGAAATGAAGGCGGGCCTTCGTATTGCCGATATCAACAGCTTTATTACCAGCAAGTGCATCGCTGCAGGTCAGCAGGATATGCATGATGTGGCAGCACTGTGTCTGATGTCTCCCAAGCTTGAAACATTCTGCCGTGAATCGGCGGAAGAACACGGGTGTCTGGAAAAACTGGAGTCATGGCTGAATGACCGCCGTTTGAAACAGCGGTATGCGATATGAATGGAATGACCATGAGTAAAGCGGAACGACTGGATAAACTGCTCTCAAATCTTGGATATGGGGCGAGAAAAGATGTGCGCCACTGGATCAGGGAGGGTTGGATCACGGTGGATGGAAAACCGGCGGACTCACCATCCCGGAAAGTGTTTCCTGATCAGGTGAGACTGGATGGCGAGGAACTGGATCATCCCTGTGGGTTAACCATCATCTACCATAAGTCTGTCGGTACAGTGTGTTCACGCAAAGAGGGCGGGCGTTTGATTTATGCCGATTTTCCCGAGCGATGGATTGATCGCAAACCGCCACTGTCCAGTGTTGGCAGACTCGACAAGGAGACTTCCGGGCTGCTAATCATGACCGATGATGGTCAGCTCAATCATTATCTGACCAGTCCGAAACAACATATCTCCAAAACCTATGCTGTAAAACTGGATCGCCCGTTAACAGGTAACGAAGTCGAGTTGTTTGGCAGTGGCAAGCTGATGCTTGAAGGGGAAGAGAAACTCTGCCTGCCTGCTGAATTATCGGTCATTCATCCCACAGAGGCCTCGTTGATTCTGTATGAAGGACGATACCATCAGGTTCGCCGCATGTTTGCCGCTGTTGGAAATCATGTGACGGAATTAAAACGAACGCATATCGGTGCATTATCATTAGAAGATACCGGATTGGCCGATGGCGATTATAAAACGGTCACAGCTGTTGAACTCGTGGGGATGATCAGTCCCTAGCCTGCACTATTCACAAATTCCACCGCATCCTTGCTTGCTTCTTTGCCCGCAACAAATCCCTCCTCGGTCGTCCGTATGCACTGTTACGCCCTCCTTCCTCGGCATCCGTTGCGAACAAAGCTTCGGCGCAATCATCGCGGCGATTTATGAATAGTGCAGGCTAAAGCAGTTTGATCGCATCCGGTAAATCGGCGATGGAGGGGAGAACAAGGTCCGCCCTGATGCTGGTCTGTTTAACAAAATCCTCGCGGTATTTACCGGTTTGCACCAGTGCGGTTTTTAACCCGGCATCCTTTGCACCGCCAATATCCGATTCCACGTCGTCACCTACCATCAGGGTCTGCGCGGGGTCCGCGCCGATGTTCCGGCAGATGCCGTGAAAGAAGTCTGCCGATGGCTTTCCGAGGATTTCCGCCTTTCTACCCGTAGCATATTCGATGGCTGCTACAAATACACCCAGATCGAGATGCAGGCCATCCGGTTTTTGCCAGAAACGATTTTTGTGCAATGCCAACAGGTGTGCGCCATTCATCATGTGCAGGAAAATTTCCCGCAGTGTTTCGGGCGGATAGCCTTCGCCGCCGATATCGCCCATCACCACAAAATCCGGTTGGTTTTCATCTTCACGGACACCCGAGAAATCCTCCCGCAATTCGTCACGTATAAACAGACGGGCACTTTTATGGCCGATACGGGCCATGGCCAGTGCAGCAGGGGTATGGATCTGATTTTCAGCCAGGGGGATATTCATCTCCGCCAGTTTTTCCGTGATGGCATGCCGGGATTGTGTAGTGGTATTGGTAATCCCGGCCAGTTCGAATCCGGCTTCACGCAGGCGGTGCACGGCACATGCCGCATCGGGAAGGGGTTGATCACCAATATAAAGAACGCCATCAAGGTCAAGGAGAATAGCAGCTATAGCCATGCACCCATTGTAGCAGAATTAACGCTTTGTCAGCAGTTTTGTGGGGTGGTGATTACTGTTACACTCCGACAAATTTTTATTCACAAGGATACCCATGAACGAGCAGGAACTTCTCACCATCTACGAAAATGCCGGTGCTTTACTGACCGGGCATTTCGTGCTTTCCAGCGGGCGCCATTCGCCGCGCTATCTGCAATCGGCCAAGGTGCTGATGCATCCGGAGAATGCAGGGGTTCTGGGTGGGGAGCTGGCGGCGCTGGTCAATCCGGATGATGTGGATTTGGTCGTATCTCCGGCGCTGGGTGGATTGATTATCGGCCATGAAGTGGCGCGGGCGCTGAATAAACCCCTGATGTTCACTGAGCGCAAGGAAGGCGTCATGAGCTTGAGGCGCGGATTCTCTCTGGAAGAAAACACGCGCGTACTGGTCGTCGAGGACGTGATTACCACCGGCGGTTCGGTATGCGAATGCATGGATGTTGTGCGCGTACACGGAGGCAATCCAATCGAGGTGCTGGCGCTGGTGGACCGTGCGCCGCATGCCGGGGGGCGTTTCGATGTGCCGCATCGCACCCTGTTGCAACTGGAAGTGCCATCCTATGATGCAAGCGACTGTCCGTTATGCCGGGAAGGGACATTGCCAGCGGTTAAACCCGGCAGCAGAGGAGCCGCATGACTCAAGCCATATCTGACGTGCTGCGCCTGTTTCCCTTCGGGGGCGTGGGCGAGTTCGGCAAGAACATGATGGTTTATGCCTTGGGTGACGATGCCATCATGGTGGATTGCGGCATGGGATTCCCTGAGCCGGGTCAGCATGGTGTGGATATTGTCATTCCCGACATTTCCGCCATAAAGGATCTGGGGCTGAAGCTGCATGCCGTGGTGCTGACGCACGGACATGAGGATCATATTGGCGCATTGCCATTACTGTTACCGGAATTAAATGTGCCTGTTTACGGTACGGAGATGACGCTGGGTTTACTGGCGGAAAAGATGAATGAAGTCAAGGGGTTCAAACCTGAACTCAGGGCCTTGCCCGAGAATGAGCGGGTGCAGCTTGGGCCGTTCGGTATCGAAGCAATTCCGGTGACACATTCCATCATGGATGCCGTTTCCATTGCCATTCATACGCCACCCGGCATTGTCATTCATACAGGCGATTTCAAGTTTGATCCGGCGCCCATTGACGGCAGGGCGACAGCACTGCACCGCTTTGCGGCATTGGGCGATGCCGGTGTCCTGCTGCTTGTGTCCGACTCTACCAATGCCACGCGGGCCGGTAGCGGGCCGGCGGAACGCAGCGTCGGTCCGGCACTGAAACAGGCAATTAGCAGTTGCACAGGCAGGGTGGTGGTGACCACATTCTCCTCCAATATGTTCCGTATTCAGCAGATTGTCGATGCGGCTGCCGCCTGCGGGCGCAAGGTGGCCCTGGCAGGCCGCAGTCTGGAACGCAATACGGAGGTTGCACGTAAGCTGGGCCGCCTTGATGTGACTTCCACGCAATTCGTCAGTACCAAACAGGTGTCAGAAATGAATGATGCGGAGGTGCTGGTGATTGCCACCGGCTCGCAAGGCGAATCACGTGCGGCACTGGCGCGTATTGCTTTGGGGAAATTTTCCGGCATCAGTTTGAAAGACGGCGATCTGGTAATTTTTTCCTCATCCATGATTCCGGGCAATGAACGTACCATTGCGGGGTTGTTCAGTCATATTTACCGGCGTGGTGCGCGGGTGCTGCATGCCGGGCAGGCGCCCCTGCACGTATCCGGGCACGCACAGGCGCACGAGTTAAAAACCATGATGCAACTGGTACGGCCCCGCTATATGTATCCGGTGCATGGCGAATACCGCAATCTGATTGAGCACAAGTATCTGGCGATGGCGACCGGCATATCCGAAGGGGATATCATCATTGCGGAAAACGGCCAGAGCGTGCAGGTGACCGCCGATGGCATACGCGCGGGCGAGCCTTTTCATGCCGGAGCGGTGTTTGTGGACGGAGCGCAGCGGGACGAGATTGATGGCATGGTGTTGCGCGACCGGCGTATTCTGGCTGAAGACGGCATTGTCACCGCGATTGTGGCGATAAGCCGGCAGCAAGGGTGTCTGATTGGCAACCCCGAACTGGCTACGCGCGGCGTGCTGCATCAGGAGGTTGGTGAGGAGGTGCTTGGCCGTGCGGCGGATGAACTGAAGCAATATCTTGAGAAAATGGGCCAGGAGTTGCTCGCCGATGATGATGTGACGAAGGAAGAGATTCGGCTCTGGCTTCGGCGCTGGTTCAAACGGCAGCATGGTCGGCGGCCGATGGTATTACCGGTCGTGTTTGAGATATAATGAGTGCTAAGGAGGTGCTGATCAACTCATGACTCGTGATTTTACATTCAAAACGGTCGGTTTCTACGTTAAAGCTTTTAGCAATAGCCTTGCTATTACTTGCAATCTTTGCCTTGAACCCGGCAGCTTTGAATTGCAAACTCATCTAGCCAGAGTTAATCAGCACCTCCCTAACAGGCCCTGATGAATACCCGTGCACTGGTGCGTGAGTCAGCGGCTCTGCTGTTGGCGGCTGTGACGGCAACACTGGCTGTCGCTCTGTACAGTTTTTCACCACAAGACCCATCATTCAACCACGAAATATCTTCGAATGCGGCGCTTAATCAGGCCGGGCTGTTTGGATCGTATGCTGCCGATCTTTTGTACCAGTTGTTTGGTTTTGGAGCATGGCTGTGGCTGTTATTGTGCATGGTCATTGCGGTGCGGCTGGCGCGCGGGATGCGTCCGTGGCTGGGTGGGTGGACTTCACTGTTCTGGTTACCGGTCGTGCTGGGGTTGTGTGCGCTGGCCGATGCGCATCAAACATGGTTTTCTGCCTCTGTTCAAACGCTTCCGGCTGGTGCGGGCGGCGCACTGGGCAGTCTGATTGCCGCTGGCTTACGTCAGCCACTGCATGCCATTGGCCGCGATATGCTGTTGCTGGCACTGATCGTAAGCAGTTTTGTCGCGGCGTCTCATATTTCAATATTGCACCTGGTGAAACAGGCATTCGCTCTCACCGCGATATGCGCATCGTTTATCCTGCACCAGACAATTCGTCAGACAAACCGGGTCCGCTTTATTCTGACCGGGCGCAAGGAACGAATGGTTGCGCGCGAGCAACGGCGGGAAGTAAAAAAAGAAAAAGGGACGCGAAAATCTAAAATTGAGCCGCAGGTTGGCAAACAGGCGCGGGTCGAAGTGTCCAGGCGGGCGCATGAAGAGCAACAGGGTGAACTGGCGCTCAATGAACCGTCACGGGAAGGATTTAAATTACCTGCCGTATCCCTGTTTACGTCACCCAGGGACGGTAAACGCGCTCACAACGAACAATCCCTGCAAGCCATGGCGCGTATGCTGGAGAAGAAGTTGCTGGATTACCGTGTCGAGGGCGAGGTGGTGGCGGTGCAGCCCGGACCGGTGGTGATTCAGTTTGAATTTGAACCGGCACCGGGAACCAAGGCGAGCCGTATTGTAACGCTTCAGGATGATCTGGCGCGGGCCATGAGTGCTGTTTCGGTGCGGGTAGCAGGTAATATTCCGGGCAAGAGTGTGATCGGTATCGAGATTCCGAACGAAGAACGGGAAATAGTGTATATGCATGATATACTGGCAAGTCGGGCATTTTCCGGAAAAAAACATGTGTTGCCGCTGGCACTGGGTGTGGATATTGCAGGGCGTCCGGTAGTGACGGATTTAGAAAAAATGCCCCATTTGCTGATTGCGGGAACAACCGGTTCGGGCAAGTCGGTGGCGGTGAACAGCATGATTTGTTCCATGTTGATGACGCGCACGCCGGCTGATTTGCGCCTCATTATGGTGGATCCGAAAATGCTGGAATTGTCCATGTATGATGATATTCCGCATCTTTTGGTGCCCGTGGTGACCAATCCGCACAAGGCGGCCAAGGCGTTGGCCTGGGCGGTGTATGAAATGGAACGGCGCTACCGGCTGATGTCCGAGGCCAGGGTACGCAATATCGACGGTTACAACAAGGCGGTGCGCAAGGAGAAGGATACGGGACGCCTGCCGTATGTCGTGATTGTGATTGATGAACTGGCCGATTTGATGATGGTGGCAGGTAAGGATGTGGAACAGTCCATCTGCCGTCTGGCACAGAAGGCGCGTGCTTCCGGCATTCATCTGATTCTGGCCACGCAACGGCCCAGCGTCGATGTGATTACCGGACTCATTAAAGCGAACCTTCCCAGCCGCATTTCCTTTCAGGTGTCTTCACGCGTGGATTCACGCACGATTCTGGACCAGATGGGCGCTGAACAGCTTCTGGGGCAGGGTGATTCATTGTTTCTCTCCAGCGGCCACACTTTGCAGCGTATCCATGGCGCATTTGTGTCCGATGCCGAAGTGGTGGGTCTGGTGGAACATCTTAAATCGCAAGGCGAGCCCGAATATCGGGAAGAGGTGTTTGAGGTGGCGGATGCTGACCAGGGTGATATCGGCGGCAATGATGAAACGGACGTCAGGTATGACGAGGCAGCGGATTTGGTCATACAGAAGGGGCAATGTTCGGTATCCATGGTGCAACGGTATCTGCGTGTGGGGTACAACCGAGCCAGCCGTATCGTCGAGCAGATGGAGCGTGAAGGGCTGGTGACACCGCCCGGTTCCGGCGGTATGCGCAAGGTGCTGGCAAAATCGCTGGAAAATGGTGGTGGAGTGGCCGAATGATGCGCCTGATGCTGTTTCTGGGTTTGTGGTTTCCGGCCATGGCAATGGCTGCGCCTTTGCCTGCGGAATTGACCCGTGCCTTGAATCAGCTTACCGGGGCGCATGGGTTTTCGGCCCGGTTCGAGCAAACGATACGTTTCTCTGATGGGACAATGCAACGCTATCGGGGTGAAGTGGATGTGCTTACACCGGGACGTTTTCGCTGGCGCTATACCGAGCCATATGAGCAATTGTTTGTCAGTGACGGGCACACAATCTGGCATTATGAACCGGATTTGATGCAGGTGCAGATTCTTAAAACGATGCAGGGTGTGGATTCGGCAGTAATGCGATTACTGGATGGAAGTTTGGGGCTTAACAATGTCATCCTGCTTGAGGCGGGAGATAAGATGGACGGAACCACGCGCCGTTACCATGTGCGTATTGGTGAGAAAAAAAAGGTGTGGTTGGGGCTTGCCGGGGATCATCTCGCATATGTGGAAAGTGTGGATACCCTGGGGAACCGCAACAGAATTATGTTGCAAGATGTCGTTCCCCACCCGCCTTCACCCGCTAAATTTACATTCCACATACCGCCGGGCGTAGATGTTTTGCCACTTCACTAATGATGACTTTATAAAAATGGACGGGATGAAAATGAAACGATTGCTCTGGATGCTCATGATACTGACAGGGATAGCCTCAGTGCCGGAGGCAAGAGCCGCAGCACTGGCAACGCTCGATCATTCCGCGTCGGCGGCAGGCGTGGCCAATGCTTTTGTGGCGACGGCGGATGATCCTTCCGCTGTACGCTACAATCCTGCCGGTATCGCCTGGCAGCCGGGTATCGGCGTGATGTTTACTGGCGCACTGCGCTTTGAAGATCAATCTGCTCAATTGGCTCCACCGGGCGGTACGCCTGCTAACACGCAAACACCTGTCAATCCTGGTTCGATTTATACCACGTGGATGCCCGGGGATGGCGATTGGGGCATGGGCGTTGGTTTCGATCTTCCTTTTTCGGCCAATACCGGGTGGGGAACCGCTTTTGGAGGTGCGGCGCAGAGCACCAGTCTGAATGTATTCCATTTTTCAGCGGATGCGGTGTACGCTATCAGTAGCAGCATGGCTATTGCAGCGGGACCGGACTGGTATGGGGGACGCATTGATGTGAACAGTGCCACGACTACGTTTCGTGGCACGGATGCGACTGCGGTTGGCGGGCACGTTGCATGGATGTGGCATCCGCGGCCGGCATGGTCGGTGGGAGCGGTGTTTCGTTCGGGCGCAACGCTGAATTTATCCGGCGATGCCGTTGGCGCTATTACCGGATCGGCGGAGACAAAGGTGTCGTTGCCGGCTATGGCGCAGTTTGGCATTGCGCATGATTTCTATGATCGATACAAGCTGGAGTTTAACGGTTCATGGACACGCTGGTCCACCCTGACCGATCTGAATGTTGCCGGTAAAGGCGTTGCAGGCGCCGAACTTAACCCACTGAATCTGCAAGACAGCTTTTCGGCCATGGTGGGCCTGACATGGTTCTGGCAGGAACAGACGCAATTTCGTTTTGGTTACGCCTTTGACCAGGCGGCCACGAAAGACACCGGATTCAATGCCAGAGTCACCGATGCCAACAGCCATCGGCTCAGTATAGGTGCAGGCACGGAGGTGTTTGGTTTGCACCTCGACGCCGCCTACAGCTTCGTTTACTCGCCCACGCGCACCATTACCGGAAGCGCACTGTTCGACGGGCGTTACAAGCAACGGCTGCAAACGCTGGCAGTTTCCATTACCAGGTATTTCTGAGGGTATCCTGAGCGAGCCGGATTTGTTTCAGGGCGATTTGCGTCCATGTCCTGAAGCGGAGCATGCGCCGCTGGCGCATTGTTTGCGGCCTGCTTGTCTTGAAGATGTGGCTGGCCAGCCCGAACTGACCGCGCCGGACTCATGGTTTTCACATCTGCTGGCGGAAGGGCGTGCCGCATCCTGTATCTTCTGGGGGCCGCCGGGCGTCGGCAAGACGACGCTGGCGTACATGATGGCCCGCAGCGCCAGCATGCCCTTTGAGCACCTGTCCGCCGTTTCTGCGGGCAAGGCCGAGGTTCAGGCGGTTGTCAGCCGTGCCAAAAGTAAAGGGCGTTCATACCTGCTGTTTCTGGATGAAATCCATCGGTTTAACAAAGCGCAGCAGGATGTGTTGTTGCCTTACATTGAGGATGGGACACTGGTGCTGGTCGGCGCGACCACCGAGAACCCATCCTTTGCGCTCAATAATGCGCTGTTATCGCGCTGCCGCGTGATTGTATTGAAGGCGCTTGATGCATCTGCCCTTGAAAATATTCTGGCGCGCGGGCTTGCTATGCTGCAACAGGATAATCCGGATTTCGATCTGGAAACGGAAGCCTTGAAGTGGATTGTTTCTACCAGCAATGGCGATGCGCGATATGCCCTGAATGCCATGGAATCGTTTTATATGGCGGCAAGGGACAAGCGGTGGGCGTTAAGCGATGTGCAAGATCACTGGAGTCACAGAGCCGCGCAATATGACCGGGATGGTGATTTTCATTACGACATCATTTCCGCTTTGCACAAGTGTGTGCGCGATTCGGATGCCGACGCCGCCTGCTACTGGCTGGCACGTATGCTGGAGGCGGGTGAGGAACCCTTGTATATTGCCCGGCGGCTGATTCGCATGGCCACCGAAGATGTCGGGTTGTCCGATCCGAACGCTTTGACGGTGAGCCTGAATGCGCAACGCATGTTTGAAATACTGGGTTCCCCCGAAGGGGAGCAGGGTTTGTTTGAGGCGGTGATTTATCTGGCGTTGGCACCGAAGAGCAATGCCGCTTATATGGCAGAGAAGGGAGCACGAAAATTAGCAAGGGAAACGCAGGATATGCCTGTGCCCATGCATCTGCGTAATGCACCGACGAAGCTGATGAAGGCGTTTGGGCACGGAGCAGGCTACCAGTATGCGCATCATGCGCCGGATGCAGTGGTTGCCCAGGAGCATTTTCCCGACGGGATGGGAAAAACAGCTTTATATGTACCGACAAACCGCGGGTTTGAGCACAAGCTGGGTGAACGTATGTGCTGGTTGGAGGAACGGAAGAAGGACATGAAGAAATGAGGCATTTACTGGCTGTTGCGGCAGGTGGCGCGGTCGGCGCATCATTGCGCTGGCTTCTGGCCGGTGCAGTGCAGCGAGCAGCGGGCGGGGCGTTTCCATGGGGTACGTTTGCAGTCAATGCGCTGGGCAGTTTTGCGCTTGGTTTCCTGTTTGTTTACCTGATTGAACGCTCGACCACAGGGGAATTGCTGCGTCTCGCCGTCACGGTTGGGTTACTGGGCGCATTCACCACCTTTTCTACCTATTCCCTGGAATCCATTCGTCTGATGCAATCCGGCGCATTTGGACTGGCTGCCGCTAACGTGCTGGGGCAGGTGTTTGTCTGCCTTGTGCTTACTTGGCTTGGGGTACAACTGGCGAGGATGATCTGATTCTCCCCCTATCTTTCCGGCAGGCTATCCGAATGACGCCGATGCGGCTCCCCGGTAGACTACGAGGCATTGCCGCCTGACCGGGTCGCAATCAACCGGATGATATAGGAGGGACGATATGAGCGAGAATAACAACACCCGAAGCCTGGCCCTGTTCTGTGATTTCGAGAATGTGGCGCTGGGCGTACGTGATGCCAAATTTGCCGCCTTTGATATCAGAAAGGTGCTGGAGCGTTTGCTGCTCAAGGGCAACATCGTGGTCAAGAAGGCCTATTGCGACTGGGAACGCTACAAGGATTTCAAGGCGCCGATGCATGAGGCGGCCTTCGAACTGATCGAAATTCCGCATGTGCGCCAAAGTGGCAAGAATTCAGCCGATATTCGCATGGTCGTCGATGCGCTGGATCTCTGCTACACCAAGGCGCATGTGGATACCTTCGTCATCATCAGTGGGGATTCCGATTTCTCACCACTGGTCTCCAAGCTGCGCGAAAACAACAAACTGGTGATCGGTGTGGGTGTAAAAAACTCCACCTCCGATCTGCTCACCGCCAACTGCGACGAGTTTATCTACTACGATGATCTGGTGCGTGAATCGGAGAAAAAAGGCAAGGTCAGGCGCCTCCGCTCATCCACCAGAGCTAAAGCCAAGGCGGCCCCGAAGGGCGAAGATGTGCTGAAGCAGGAGGGGATTGATCTGGTCATGGCCACGCTCGAAGGTTTGTTCAAAGAGCGCGGTGAGGAAGAGAAGGTTTGGGGTTCGATGGTCAAGCAGACCCTGAAGCGTCGCCATCCCGGTTTTTCGGAGAGCTATCATGGTTTCCGCAGTTTCGGCCAGCTGCTGGAAGAGGCGCAGGCGCGAGGGTTACTGAAACTGGAACTGGACGAAAAATCCGGCGGCTACATCATCAAGAGCTATTCGCACGAGGAGTAAATCAGGATTAAGGAAAGGCCCCTTTATTTCACTATAACCCGTCAGTTGCAAAGCTGGCGGGCTATATATTGCCGGAGGCAGTTTGTTTTTTCTCATTCGCTGCGTAGAATCCTGTTGTCAGGCAAGCGGGGGAAGTGGTTTATGTCCGGACACACAGCAGGCACCCAGCACCACAAAAAGATTTCCGATAAGGAATATAGAAAGGCTTTGGCCAGGATCGATGAGGAACTGGTTAAGTTTCAATACTGGGTCAAGGATCAGGGTCTGCGTATTGTTATTGTTTTTGAGGGGCGGGATGCTGCCGGCAAGGGCGGCACCATCAAGCGCCTTCTGGATCCGCTGAATCCGCGCGGATGTAATGTGGTGGCATTGCCCGCCCCTTCGGACCGGGAAAAAACACAGTGGTATTTTCAGCGCTATGTCCAGCATTTACCTGCCGCAGGCGAAATCGTCGTATTTGACCGCAGTTGGTACAACCGGGCCGGGGTGGAGCGCGTGATGGGTTATTGCACCGATAAAGAGTACCGCGAATTTCTACGTTCCTGCCCTGAGTTTGAACGCATGCTTGTGCGTTCGGGTATTCTTCTTCTCAAATACTGGTTTTCGGTCAGCGATGCCGAGCAGGAAAAACGCTTTCAGAAGCGGGCCACGGACACGACCAAGCACTGGAAACTTAGCCCTATGGATCTGGAATCCAGGGATCGCTGGGTGGAATATTCAAAAGCCAAGGATGAAATGTTCTTTTATACCGATATTGAGGAAGCTCGCTGGAATGTGGTGCATGCGGATGACAAGAAGCGGGCGCGGCTGAATTGCCTGAGCCATATTCTGCAGGCCACTCCATATCAGGACATCATGCCCGCTCCAGCGCCGCTTCCGGCTCGTCGGGATCCGCCTGACTATAAAAGACCGGATATGGAAGAGCAGCATTTTGTGCCTGAGGTTTATTGAAGGGAATGGATCAAAAGCTTATTGTTTTGACCGTTCAAGCAGGAGGCATGGGGAAAGTGAGATCAATCGGGCCTGATTCCCCATTGAGCTATTGTGGAAAACACTAAGGGAAACAATGTCTGCTAGACTAAGCCACACTGGAGGGTGAAATGAAAAAGAGAATGACGTCTATTTTGGCCTTACTCATACTGACGTTCGTTATGGCTGGTTGCGAGATCTATGACCTGTTTGACATTGACTACCGTCATTATGGTGGCGAAGAATATGAAGGGCACGGTGGCGATGACTGAGGTGTTGCCTACTATTGGTCACTGCCAAACAACTCAATAACTCATGCCTGACCCCGTCACCTCACCGTCACCTCAACTTATTTGGTTCGGAGTATACTGTCTGACTGTAATCATGTGGGAAATCAGGAGACATATTACCCATTGCCCTGCATTCCGGATTAGGCTGCCTTTTTGTCCGTATGCTCACGCAGCCATATCTTGATCAGTGACTGGTAAGGTACATCCCGGCGGTTTGCCTCTACTTTGATGCGCTCCAGCAAATCCTCCGGTAATCGGATGGAGATCGACTTTGTGGATGGTTTCAGATTGGGGAGTAGTGCCTTCTTTGCCTTGCTCCAGTCCACATACTCCGAGGAATCATGACTCTCCCAGAAGCTACGTTCTTCCTTCTCCGAGGTGAAATCGGGGATCAGCTTAAGTTTCCTGCTCATAAATCCTCCTTTCCTTGCGTGACATATCTCTGGATGAAATCACGCGCAATTTGGTTCCATTCACGCGAAGTGTGAAGGCAACATGCAGCAGGCGACCTTCGCCGGAAGAGCCTAGGGCATGAAAGCGAGTCTCTTTCTTGCTGTGTTTCTCGTCTTCCACAATGAGTAGTGGCTCATGAAAAAACACCTGCTCAGCTTCGGCTTGAGAAACGCTGTGCTTTACTTCGCTTTTTCGCGCATTGCCAGCATCCCAGTCAAATCCGGTTATGCGGCTGAAATCAATCATTAATGTATATTACAGAGATATACTAATATGTCAAACCCTTGTGAGAATCAAGGCCGGATCCTGCATGCTGAATTATTCTATTTCCCCAG
>CAZEMN010000047.1:0-13021 GCA_964513335.1 uncultured Zetaproteobacteria bacterium
CGCAGCCCTGCGGGACGGGCCATTTTTGGCCGCTCCAGCGTTATTTCTCGCTGGTGTGCATTCAGCACACTACGCTCGAAATGCCTTGCAGCGATCCAAAAATGACCACGTCGCTACGCTTGGATTTTATGTGAACAGGCCCTTGGATGCGCTTGAACGGTGAACGGTTGCTGGCCTGGGCTATGGGCCTTGCCATCATTGCCGGTGGTGTTTCCGGTTATTGGTGGGGGGAAGCCATGCAATCGGTTGCATGGCTTGGTCAGCTGTTTCTTACAACGCTCAAGATGCTGATCGTGCCGTTGGTGGCTGCCAGCATTATTAGCGGTGTGGCAGGTTTGGGCGATGTGCGCAGCCTTGGCCGCATGGGCGGTTTGTCTGTTGCGTATTATACTGTAACGACATTTATTGCTGTTACCATCGGACTTGTCATGGCCAACCTGTGGCAACCGGGCGTCGGTGTTTCTCTTGGGACCGATTTGCATGCGCCAATGCCCAAGGTTGGCGATGTGGGCATCACCGATCTGATTCTTTCGCTGGTGTATCCCAATATCATTGCCGCAGCTGCGGATATGAAGCTGCTTCCCATTATTGTGTTCTGTATTGTCTTTGCCGCAGCCCTGTCCACACTTGGCGAACGCGGGCGTCCTGTTGTAGCTTTTTTCGAAGGCCTGAATGAGGCGATGATGACCATGGTTCACTGGATTATGGTGTTTGCACCCGTTGGCGTGTTCGCCCTTATCGCTTCCCGCCTGGGCGCAGCGGGAGGTGGCGAAGCTTTTATGGCGCAGCTTGGAGGGCTGGCCAAATATGCGCTGGCCGTTATTTCCGGACTTCTGGTTCATGCTATGGTGTTGTGTGCATTGTTGACGGTGTTGGCGCGCAGGGCTATCACGGAATATCTGGGGCACATCGGGACCGCGCTGATGACGGCTTTTTCCACTGCATCATCCAGTGCGGCATTGCCGGTAACCATGGACGGCGTGAAAGCTGCCGGGGTGGATGAAAAGGCACGGCGTTTCGTATTGCCGCTGGGTGCAACCATCAACATGGATGGCACGGCACTGTATGAAGCGGTGGCGGTCCTGTTTATTGCCCAGGCATATGGCATAGATTTGAGCCTCGGTCAGCAGACGCTGGTGCTGGTAACGGCGGCGATGGCTGCCATTGGTGCGGCAGGCATTCCCGAGGCCGGGCTGGTGACGATGGTGATTGTGCTGGAAGCGGTGGGGTTGCCGCTGGAGGGCATTGGTCTGTTGCTGGCCATTGACTGGTTTCTGGATCGTTGCCGTACCGCGGTCAATGTGTTTGGCGATACGGTGGGTGCGGCTGTGGTGGGACACTTCATCCCAAAATAGAAAGCGCCCTATTCGGGTAATATTACAATTCATGCAAGGTGCTATCGCGTCTGCATAATAAAATTCTTCTGTTTTAGCTTTGGGGACTTATCTTGTCACATCTTCTGCCGATAAACGGTATATGAGTGATAATGGGGTAATATCCGGAACAGCTACCCGTGTTGGTTCGGATGGGAGTGAAACGAATGACCGGTGGAAAAAGCAGCCATGGCGCAAGCAGCTCAATGTTCTTCTATTTGAGATTAAGCGCCCGACTGGCCGCCGCTGCAATTTGTTCATTACATTACTGATTATTGCCAGTGTATTGGTTTCGATGCTGGGGACAATCAAGGGGTTTGGTGCATTATCGCATGAGTGGATTCATCTGTTTGAAATTGCTGTCACATGGATATTTACGCTGGAATATATGTTGCGTGTCTATGCGGCGAAGCGACCGATGGATTATATCTTCAGTTTTTATGGTGTTGTGGATATATTGACAGTTCTCCCGTTGCTCATTATTGGTGACCCCAGCCTTACGATCAGGCTGTTACGCTTGATGCGGTTGTTCAAGCTGGTTCGTTATTTGCGTGCCCTGCGTTTATTTATTGCTTCGATGCGGGATGCATTTGAAATTCTTTCCGTTGTTTTGGGAGCGATTCTGCTGGGGGCGGCGATTGCAGGTAATATTGCATATATAGTTGAACCCGAGACATTTCCCAATGCCTTTGCCGGGGCGTGGTGGAGTATTGTTACCATGTCAACGGTTGGATATGGAGATATGGTGCCACATTCGGTTGGTGGCCGCATAATTGCGACGCTGATGATTGTTTTTGGGGTCAGTATGTTTGCAGCTATTACCGGTGTGGTATCCGTGAAAGTGGCCCGGACATTGCATCATGGAGCAAAATGCCAGACTTGTGGCCAATCCATTGCGCCTGATTATCAGTATTGCCCCTACTGTGCATCGGCACAAAACTTAACCCAGGAACCTCCACCTCGCAGTCTGATTCTTGGCGTGGGAGGTTGAACGGGCTACAATGCGGCGCTTCCTTGAAGGAGGTTATGGCTGCATGGACAAGCGGGTATTGGGTGAAGGGCTAACCTTTGACGATGTGTTGCTGGTGCCGCAGGAAAGCCATGTGGTTCCCCGTAGAGTGGATACAGCCTCGCAATTCACCCAGAAAATCCGCCTCAATATTCCGGTTTTATCGGCAGCGATGGACACTGTCACAGAAGCGGGAACGGCCATTGCTCTGGCACAGGAAGGCGGCATTGGCGTCATCCACAAAAACATGTCTCCGGAAACTCAGGCAGCTGAAGTCCGCAAGGTTAAACGATTTGAGGCGGGCGTGGTGCAGGAGCCGCTGACAGTAACTTCGGACATGAGCTTGTCTGACGTGCGTGAGCTTTGCGGGATTCACGGATTTTCCGGCTTTCCGGTGCTTAATGGCGATGGCGGTTTATGTGGTATTATCACCAACCGCGATACACGCTTCGAAAATGATTTAAACAAACGGGTGGATGAAGTGATGACACCGCGTGACCGGTTGGTCACCGTCAAACCCGGCGCCGATCTGGAACATTGCAAACAGTTATTCCGCGAGCATCGTATCGAGAAACTGCCTGTGGTGGACGATAAGGGGCGTCTGCATGGCATGATTACCGTGCGTGATATTGAAAAGTCGAAAGCATTTCCCCAAGCCGTGCGCGATGATCTGGGGCGTCTTCTGGCTGCTGCTGCGATTGGGGTCGGGGATAAGGAACTGGCGCGTTTTGAGGCACTGTTCGCGGTTGGCGTGGATGCCGTCGTGGTGGACACGGCGCATGGTCATTCGAAAGGCGTGATCGGGCAGGTACGAGAGATCAAGCGGCAGCATGGTGATGATATTCAGGTCATTGGCGGCAATATTGCCACACCGGAAGCGGTGCGTGATCTGGCCGATGCGGGTGCGGATGCTGTGAAGGTGGGGATCGGCCCCGGATCGATTTGCACCACCCGCATGGTGGCAGGCGTGGGCGTACCGCAATTAACTGCCATCATGCAATGTGCGGTGGCAGGCAAGGATACCGGTGTTCCGGTGATTGCCGACGGCGGTATCAAGTTCTCCGGAGATTTTGCCAAGGCGATGGCGGCAGGTGCTTCAACCTGTATGTTTGGCTCCATGTTTGCCGGTACGGATGAGGCGCCGGGAGATAAAATCCTCTATCAGGGGCGCACCTACAAGGCTTATCGTGGCATGGGTTCGATTGGCGCCATGCAACAAGGCAGCAAGGATCGTTATTTTCAGCATGATGTGGACACGATGAAGCTGGTTCCCGAAGGGATCGAAGGGCGTGTGGCATACAAAGGGCCAGTCGGCGATATTCTGCATCAACTGGTCGGCGGTTTACGTGCGGCGATGGGCTATACCGGGGCAGCAACGATTGATGATATGCACAAGCGTGCTAAATTTGTACGCATTACCGGCGCAGGGTTGCGTGAAAGCCATGTGCATGACGTGACCATTACCGAGGAAGCGCCGAATTATCGCCTTGATTCCTGAATTTGATTTCAGACGCTGATTTACGCAGATATTTGCTGATTCGTATCGATAAAACTTTAATAAGGTATTCGTGGGTATTGGAATCGTGCAAATATATCTGATTTTGTTTGGTGCTGGTTCGCCACTTATCTGTGTTGATCTGCGTTCATCTGCGTCTGAAAGGTTCTAGGGCCTGTTCGCATAAAATCCAAGCGTAGCGCTGCTGCCCGAAATGAGGCCAGGCAAGGCGCGAGGAGAGAAGTTTGCTAAATCCAAATGAACGACGAGCAACGCCGCATGGCCTCATTTCAGGCGCAGCCCTGCGGGACGGGCCATTTTTGGCCGCTCCAGCGTTATTTCTCGCTGATGTGCATTCAGCACATTGCACTCGAAATGCCTTGCAGCAGTCCAAAAATGACCACGTCGCTACGCTTGGATTTTATGTGAACAGGCCCTAATATGGAAAAAATCCTGATTCTGGATTTTGGTTCGCAATATACGCAGTTGATCGCCCGCCGCGTGCGCGAAGCCGAAGTGTACAGCGAGCTGCATCCCTTCGATATGCCTGAGGAGAAGATTCGCGCTTTTGCTCCGGTTGGTATCATCCTGTCCGGCGGACCGAATTCGGTTTATGAAGACGAAACGCCGAAAGTTCCCGAGATCGTGTTCGCTCTGGGTGTGCCGGTGCTGGGCATTTGTTATGGCATGCAAACAATGGCCGTGCAACTGGGAGGCTCCGTCGAGACCGGGGCCGTGCGCGAGTTTGGCCATGCTCCTGTGCTGACCAGCGGTACTTCGCCACTGTTGCGCGGTATCGAGGATGAAAAAAGTGGAGCACTTGATGTCTGGATGAGCCATGGCGATAAAGTGGTCAGCCTGCCGCAGGGCTTTCGCGTGATTTGCTGCAACGATGCGGCTCCAATTGCCGGCATGGCGGACGAATCGCGCCGTTTCTACGGTTTACAGTTTCACCCTGAAGTGACCCATACTCGTCAGGGTAAGGAGATTTTGAGCCGTTTCGTGCATGATATTTGCGGTTGTTCCCGTAGCTGGACGATGCCGAATTATATTGAGGAGGCTGTCCGACATATCCATGATCAGGTCGGCGATGAAGAAGTGATTCTGGGACTGTCCGGCGGAGTCGATTCCTCGGTTGCGGCGGCATTATTGCATCGCGCGATTGGTGATCAGCTTACCTGCGTCTTTGTCGACAACGGCCTGCTGCGCCTGAATGAGGCCGATCAGGTGATGGCGGTCTTTGCCGAACATCTGGGTGTGAAGGTGGATCATGTCGATGCCAGCGAAATCTTCCTGGAACATCTGACCGGCGTTGCCGATCCGGAAGCGAAGCGTAAAATTATCGGTCGTGAATTCGTCGAGGTCTTTCAGCGTGAAGCGGAAAAGATGCCGAAAGCCAAATGGTTGGCACAGGGGACGATTTATCCCGACGTCATTGAATCGGCCGGTGCGAAGACGAAAAAGGCGCATACGATCAAGAGCCATCATAATGTCGGCGGCCTGCCGGAAACCCTGCACCTGAAACTGCTTGAGCCACTGCGCGATTTATTTAAGGATGAGGTTCGTGAACTGGGCGTGGTGCTCGGTTTGCCACACGAAATGGTCTATCGCCATCCTTTTCCGGGTCCGGGACTGGGCGTGCGCATTCTCGGTGAAGTCAAAAAGGAATATGCGGATTTGTTACGTGGGGCCGATGCGATTTTTATTGAAGAATTACGCGCCTCCGGCTGGTACGAAAAAACCAGCCAGGCGTTTACCGTATTTTTGCCGGTGAAATCGGTCGGCGTGATGGGCGATGGCCGTACCTATGAATGGGTGGTTGCGCTGCGGGCGGTGCAGACTCAGGACTTCATGACTGCGCACTGGGCGGAATTGCCGCATGCGCTGCTGGCCAAAGTGTCCAACCGTATCATCAATGAGGTGCAAGGCATCAACCGTGTTGTTTATGATGTCTCCGGCAAGCCACCGGCGACGATCGAGTGGGAATAACAAGCGAAATTTTAAATCAAAGGAGATGAAATGAAGAAATATATTGTAATCGCTGCCGCAATGGTGGTCATGGCGGGATGTTCCGCTGGAACGCAGCAGGCGAAAGAGAAAAAAGCAGAACTGTCACTGGATAGTGAAAGCGCAAAGTTCAGCTATGTTATTGGACTGGATGTCGGGAAATACCTCAAAACTATCGGAAGCAAACTTGATTTAGCTGCTTTTGATGCGGCGGTTACATCGGTCATCAGGGGTGAGAAACCCATGTTGTCATCCGAAGAACTTGCAGCAGCCAAACAAGCTGTACTCAAGATGCAGCAGGAAAAAAGGTTGGCTAAAGAAAAAGAGTTACTGGCCAAACAAAAGAAAGCAGGTTCGAAGAATAAAGCAGAAGGTGAAAAGTTTCTGGCGGAAAATGCCAAAAAAGAGGGTGTGAAAACGACGGCAAGCGGTTTGCAATATCAGGTTATTAAATCCGGTGATGGCGCAAAGCCCAAGGCAACGGATAAGGTCAAGGTGAATTACGAAGGGCAGTTGATTGATGGCACAGTGTTTGATTCTTCCTACAAACGTGGGGAACCTGTTACTTTTCCATTGAATCAGGTCATCAAAGGCTGGACCGAAGGTTTGCAGTTGATGCCGGTGGGCAGTAAATACAGGTTTTTCCTGCCCCCCGAACTAGCATATGGCGCCAATGCACCAGGCAATAAAATCGGGCCAAATTCCACGTTGATTTTTGATGTAGAATTACTTTCGATTGAGAAATAATGACCATCGAAATTGGGAGACATATCTGTGTTTGACCGTTTAAGCGAGAAGCTGGGCGGCATTGCGGGCCGCCTCCGGGGTGCTGCACGTGTTTCCGAGGCCGATCTGGATGCAACATTACGTGAAATGCGGCTGGCACTGCTGGAGGCCGATGTAGCGCTACCGGTGGCGCGCCATCTGATGAGCGAAGCGCGTGAGCGTGCGCTTGGTGTAGGTGTGTCCAAAAGCCTGAATCCGGGTCAGGTGATTATCAAAATCCTGCACGATGTGCTGGCGGACGTGCTGGGTGGGCAACGCCGTGATCTGGATATATCGAATATTCCATCGGTTATCCTGCTGTGCGGCTTGCAGGGTGCAGGTAAAACAACCACGGCGGGCAAGTTGGCGCGGCTGCTCGCGGGGCAGGGCCGCAAGGTGGCGCTGACCAGTGTTGATGCAACGCGTCCGGCTGCACGCGAGCAGTTACAGGTGCTGGCCGGACAGGTAAATGTTCCCTATCTCGAAGGTGAGGGAACCACGCCGGTAGCTATGGCGAAGTCCGCGCTGAATATGGCTAAAACCGGTGGTCATCATGTGCTGATTTTGGATACGGCGGGCCGACAGGTCGTGGACGATGCCCTGATGGCAGAAATCCGCGAGGTGGAGGCCACGGTGAACGCTAGCGAGCGGTTACTGGTGCTCGATTCGATGACCGGTCAGACGGCATTAACCATTGCCGAACAATTTCAGGCCTCGGTCAAACTTTCCGGGTGTATCCTTACCAAAACTGACGCCGATGTGCGCGGTGGCGCGGCACTTTCTGTGGCGCATGTCACCGGTGTTCCGGTGCGTTATGTCGGCACGGGTGAAAAGATTGATGCGCTTGAGCTCTTTGATCCACAGCGTTTTGCCGGTCGCATTCTCGGACAGGGCGATGTGGCCGGGCTGGTGGAAAAGGTTCAGGCCCATGTCGATCAGGAACAGGCTGAGAAGCTGGCGAAGAAGGTTAGAAAGGGCGCGTTTGACCTGATGGATTTCGCTGACCAGCTCGGACAGATGCAAAATATGGGTGGCATGTCCGGTATGTTGAAGATGTTGCCAGGTGTGAAACTGCCGCAGGAAGCATTGGCGAAGATGGATGACAAGCCGACCAAACGGATGCAGGCCATGGTGTATTCGATGACGCAAAAGGAACGAAAGTATCCGAAAGTGATTAACGGAAGCCGCAAGAAGCGTATTGCAGCCGGTTCAGGCACCAGCGTTCAGGAACTGAATCAGATGCTCAAGCAATTTACGCAGATGCAGAAGATGATGAAAAAGATGAAAGGCAACAAGGGCAAGCGCATGATGGCGCAGATGGCCAGTCGTCTTGGCGGTATGGGCGGAGGAATGCCACCCGGCATGCCGAAGATGTAACTGGTAGCATGTCCGATGACATCAAGACATAGGTCATGATAAAAAAATCACTGCTTGCGATAGTTTTTATATTGTGTGTACAAACCTATTCCTTTGCCGATGGCGTTAGAGGTGGTTCGCCGGTAGATGATAGTCTCCTGTTCCTTTCTTATTTGGGGATAGCCGTTGCAACGATATCCGGCATTAGCTATGAAAAGCGAGGTGAGGCATCCTCAGCTATGCCAATAGGCAGGCTAAAAATTGATGAAACAATCCGTGGAGATGTTCCTCAAAGAGTTCGTTTTGAACCGATATTTTATAGGATGAAAGACTCTAAAAACACGTCATCTGGCGCTATTCGTCAATGGAAAGGAAGTGCCTTGGCCGATCTGGTGGGCAAAAAGTTTATCGTGGTCACCAGCGGTTCGAACTTGATAGCAATTTATCCATATTCTAAAAAAACCAAAAACTATATTATCACTCATATGCCATCGAAGGGCTTGGATAATGGTATTTTGATAGCTCTCTTCGTTATACTGATCGGCATTTCGTTTCTCCCACGAAGATATACGGGCCGTCTAAATTCAAATGCACCATGGATGTTGCTGGCCATTCAGATTATTATATATGCAATTTATGAATGGGGAACTCCTGCTTATTACAATATAAGAGTTGACTTGCTACTCGCCATTCCTGCTATTGCTACCAATGCGGTTCTGACCGCTAAATATTACTCGAACATGAAAAACCAGACCTCATGAGGATAAAAGAGGAACGAATACAGGAGTTACTCCCCGGATTGATCCCATACTCTGATTTCGGGGTGACTTTTTGTTCAGACACGATATAGTGCGCGGCCTGATTTTCCGGAGGTATTAATTTTATGGCAACAGTGATTCGCCTGCAGCGTGGTGGGCGCAAAAAACGTCCGTTTTATTCCGTGGTGGTGATGGATAAACGTAACCGCCGTGACGGTGCGTTTATCGAAAAAATCGGTTACTACGACCCATGCAAGGAACCCGACGTGATCGAGTTAAATCTGGAACGTGTGAAAGCATGGACCGATGAGGGCGCGCAGGTGTCGCCCCGCGTTGCCAGCCTGATCAAGCTTGTAGCAAATCCTGAGTTGGCCGAAAAGGCCAAGACCAAGGAGGAACAGAAAGCTGCCGGGAAGAAGGCTGCTGTAGAAGCAAAAGCCAAGGCGGAAGCCGATGCTGCTGCCAAGGCCGGAAAGGAAGCAAAGAACGCCGAGGAAGAAGCTACAAAAGCTGCTGAGGCAGAAGCCGCAGTTGAAGAACCGGCGGAAGAGGCTCCTGTTGAGGACGCTGTTGCCACGGAAGCGCCGGAGGAAACCCCTGCTGAAGAGGCTGTTGTAGAAGAAGCTGCTGCTGAGGAGTCTGCAGTAGAAGATGTTGCCGAGGCTGAAGCAACTGAGGCCAAGCCAGCCAAGGAAAAGAAGCCGACAGCCAAATCTACCAAGGATGAGGAAAAGGCTGACGCCTGATCGCTTGCTTGAAGTCGGTGTGATTCACGGGCCGCATGGTCTGAAGGGCGCGCTGACGATCTATTCGCATACCCGGCCTGCCATCGGCATCGCCGGGTATTCTTTTTGGTGGCTGGGAGTAAATTCAGAATCCGCCCAGCCATATAAAGTCGAACGTTGCTGGAAGCATGGCAAACGCATTCTGGCCGAATTGGAAGAGGTGACCGATTGCGATCAGGCGGCCTTGCTGGAGCAGATGCATATATGGGTGCCTGCCGATGAGGTGACGGTGGGTGAGGGTGAATACCTGTGGGCAGACCTGATCGGCTGCGAGGTGCGTCAGGTTGGTGATAAAGGGAGCGATGGCGTGCTTCTGGGCGCCGTGGTTGCGCTTGAGGAATACGGTGCCCAGGATATCCTGACTGTACGCACGCCGGAAGATGCCAGACAGCAAGGTGAATGGATGTTGCCTTTCATCGAAGGTGTAATGCTGGATGTGGACTTGACGGCACGTTGCATCACCGTTGATTTGCCCGAAGGGATGGATGCATGTTTCACGCCCAGATTCTGACCCTCTTTCCCGAATTTTTTACATCGCCTTTGTCCTGCTCAATCCCGAAGCGGGCCATTGATGGTGGCATGGTTTCGGTTGATTGTATCCAGATTCGGGATTTTGCGCTTGATAAGCATCACAAGGTGGATGATTCCCCCTACGGCGGCGGGCCCGGCATGGTGATGAAACCGGAACCGGTGGTTGCGGCTATCCGTGAGGCGCGTCGGCATCATCCTGATACGCATGTCGTGATGTTGGCCCCGTCCGGAACACATTTCACTCAGGACAGGGCGCTGGAGTATGTGGACAAGGGGCATCTGACTCTGCTCTGTGGCCGCTACGAGGGATTTGATGAGCGTATCTGCGACTATGTAGATGAGCAAATCTCGTTGGGTGATTATGTACTTTCCGGCGGTGAACCGGCGGCGATGTGTGTGCTCGATGCTATAATCCGGCTGCTGCCGGGCGTGCTCGGAAGCCCTGAATCAGCGGTACTGGATTCCTTCAGTGAGGAAGGGATCCTCGACTGGCCGCATTACACGCGTCCGGAAGTGTTTGAAGGCAAACGGGTACCCGAAGTGCTGCTTTCCGGCGATCATGCTGCTATTGACGCATGGCGGCGGGTACAGTCAGTCGAGCGCTCGGTGCGGAGGAGCGGGAAGAAGTGAGTCCGGGCGGCTCACAGGCTAACGCGTGTGAAGCATTGTGTGTTTCTCACTGGCAAGCAGGGCCATAACCCTTCTCCAGCCTGCTTCATCGGCATCCGCCCTTGATATACATCAATGCAACAGCGGGCATGCCGGTTGGAATATACGCACGTAATGATAGCTTTGCGAAAACGTTATCATCAGACCCGTGAGCGGGCACAAAAACCTTATAATTTATCTCGGATCGGAGCTTGGCATGGAAAACATCAGCACCGTACTTACTCGCGATCACCGCAGTTGTGACAACCTGATCGCAGCGACCGAGGAAGCGGTGGAGAAGCACCACTGGGATGAAGCGGGCAGTCTTTTTTCAGACTTTGTGGCCAGCATGGAACGTCATCTGGGCAAGGAAGAGGAAGTGCTTTTTCCCGCACTGGAACAGAAGATGGGAACAGGCATGGGCCCTGTTCAGGTTATGCTCAAGGAACATGAAGACATGCGCCGTCTGTTCGGAGAAATCAGGGAAGATATTGCACAGCAACAGGCTGAGCACTGTCTGGGATTGTCAGATGCCTTGCTGATGCTGATGCAACAGCACAATCTCAAGGAGGAAAGCATCCTCTATCCCATGGCCGATCAGATGCTTGCCGGAGAGCAAAGTGAAGTGATGGCGCAATTCATCACCCGGGGCGGGGAGAGCTGATTTTCCATGAAGCCGGAACAGTTCCTTGATGTCAATTTGCTTGAACCGCCGGAACCAATGGAGCGCATTCTGTCAGCCATTGATACTCTCACGCAGGGCTGCTATTTGCGCATATGGATACACCGCGAACCATTTCCGCTTTACGATATTCTGAAGCTGGAAGGGTTTTCCCACGCCATTCGCCCTGGACAGCGCAGCCTTTTCGAATTATTTATCTGGCATAGTCATGACAAAACGGCGCGTGGCCTTGTGCAGGGTGTAATGCAAAGTGATGAGGAAAATAGCCTGCATTGCCGCGAATGAAACACGCTTCCGGCCCGGCGCTGGAACAGGCACCTCCGATCTTCGTACCACTCCGTTTCTTTCTCAGCTTACCACTCTTTGGATTCATGGCAGCCGTCATTCTGATTGCTGCCGGCCCCGATGCCTTGCTCAGGCGCTGGGTACCCGTAACCATGGCGCTGACTCATCTTATGACTCTGGGTTTCATCACGATGGCCATGGCGGGTACCATGTTGCAAATGATGCCAGTAGTCGCCGGCTCTCCGATATGGCGTCCCCGCCTTGTCAGCTTTGTGGTGCACTCACTTTTGTCTCTGGGTGTTGTAGCTCTGGCTGGTGGTTTCTGGTTTGACCACACCGGTCTCCTGTGGTTTGCCCTATTCATGTTGGCCATGGGCCTGATATTTTTTATAGTTATCATTACATTAAGTCTGGTGCGTTCGCGGGTGCGCAGCCCAACCGTGACCGGCATGCGCATGGCTGTTGTTTCCCTGGCGGTTACGCTTGCTTTCGGGCTGAGAATCGGTGCGGAACATATCTGGCAATTTCAAACACCTGTGGTTCATTTATGGACGGACGTGCATCTGGCTTGGGCTTTAATCGGCTGGGTAGGGCTACTGGTGATCAGCGTCGCCTATGAAGTTGTCCCGATGTTTCAACTGACGCCGCTCTATCCCGCCTGGATGCAGCGTTGGCTGAGTAAATTGATGATTGCTGTTTTGATATTATGGACGGGTGGCTACATGCTGGCCATGCCCGGCTGGCTGTTCACGCTGCTCGGCCTGTGTATGGCCGCAGCCCTCATTTGCTTCGCCGCTACAACGCTTTATCTGCAAAGTCACAGGCGCAGACGCCGCTCCGACGTTACCATGGGTTTCTGGCGCATTGGTATGCTCAGCCTTCTCGCCAGCGTTTTTCTCTGGATCAGCGGTCAATTTCTGCCGGCGTTAGCCGCCTGGCCGCACTATGATTTGTTACTTGGAGCCACATATATTGCCGGATTCGCCGTGTCGGTGATCAATGGCATGCTCTATAAGGTCGTGCCCTTTCTAGTCTGGTTTCATTTGCAAAGCCGGCACATAGGCCAGACTGGTCTTCCAACGGTGAAGGAAATCATTCCAGACCACCGCAAGCATCGCCAGATGCTTTTCCATTTGTCGGCATTGCTGGTGCTTGTAGCTGCGATCATATGGCCGGAATGGTTTGCGTATGCAGCCGGTATCCTGTTCGCTGTTTCATTTTTATTACTGGCATTCAACCTGTTCGCTGCCAGCCGAACATATTTGCAAACGAAGGCAAGTCTCGATGATCCAATGGCTTAAAAATGGACAGCACACTCATTTCATAA
>CAZEMN010000048.1:0-12939 GCA_964513335.1 uncultured Zetaproteobacteria bacterium
GCTAGGTTCATTAGTCTTTTCTGTGTACAGGCTAGGCAAGGACTGGAATGATTTGCGTGCACATTTTGACTCATATGAAAACAGTGACTTTGTTCAGTCTAGAAACGGCATGAGATGGCGTAGCCATCCTGAAGCTTCTCTTTCAAACTTCTTATACACTCGTGGCATTGAGCACAAAAAAGGAAGGAAATATCCAGAGGAATACACGGAGTACGGCGATTCATCATATGGTTACTACGATCTCCACTTTAAAGATATTGATAACGAGTGGGTAGATGTTGAGGTATGGGGTGATAAACCCAAAGGACACAATGAAAAGGGCTATCAGCGAGTAAGAAAAGCCAAAGAACATTTTAATAGAAATAATAGTCGATTCCTTGGAATACATTACGGGGATTGCTTCATAGAAGAGCGCTTAGAAGATCTGCTAGAGCCATATGTCGGTCGTATTATTCCTTTTATTTTCGATAAGCCGACAGACGAGATTATTCAGTCAACGCACTGGTCGAACGCAGATGAGCTTATTGATTATTGCAAAGAAATTTCTAAAAGCCAGCCAGATGGTATCTTTCCAGCAGAAGGATGGTTGCGAAAGAGAGGCAAATGGAGAGATCGAGAGGGACCGGCATATAACACAGTATCTATCTACATAAAGAATTGGATTGGAGGGATAAGAAAGCTTAGAAAAATATTAAATCAGGACGAACATAACGCGACTTCATGGACAAAGGAAAAGGCAATACAGGAGTACAAGGCATGGTTTGATAAGTATGGATTTACTCCTGGCCAAGCACGAACAAGTAGCCGACAATGGAACAAAGATGAGCTGAAAAAGGCCAATAATATATCCATTGCTGCTGCTAAATACGTGGGTAAAGTGCAACAAATAAATAATCTTCTAGGGATAGAGCCTGTGAAGAAGTCAAAATGGAACAAAGAAACGATATTAAATGAGTGTTCTAGGATTTTCGATAAATATACTTTAACACCAACTCAGATTGTAAATTTATCTGAAGGAGATAGAAAGCTATTTTGTGTCGATCAAAGTGATATTGGTATTTCCAAACGATTGGTTGATCGGACCGGTGCATATTTTTCTGGAGTGAGAGAGGTGTATGCACAATTAGGTGTTCGAGTGGTAGATATACGTATATTGCGAAAACGCTGCACAACAAAGCGCTCCTGACGTCGCGCCTCTGAGCTTGGTCGTTGAACGTAGCCGCTACGCGGTGGGATAAAGAATCCATTTGCAAATACTCTTCCGCATCAATTAAGGCAACATAATACTTAATCCTAAATGATGATCGTCATCACCTCTTATCGGTTGATGTCCCGGTAAAAATTCTCATGCGGGCCGATGGCGACCAGAGCTATAATCTGATGTTCGGTATCATAGCTGTAGCCCAGCAGATATTGTTGGCCCGAGGTCTTGTATTTATAAACCCGCAGGTGCGCCAAATCGCCTTTTTTAAGGGTGCCGGCCTCCGGGTTTTTCATAACCAATCGTACGGCATCATCCAGCGCTTGTTTCTGATTCAGGTGCATCTTCTTCACAGCTCGTTTGAAGCTGTGGGCCTGAATAATTTTCAATCGAATTCATACTCGCTGACGTGACCGGCCCGGATTTCCTCAAGACCGACAAGGGCATCCCGCACAAAACTTAGTGGCAAATCCGGATTTTCCTCGGCAAGCTTACCGATCCTCGCCCAGTATTCGATCTGCCTGGGCGGGGTGCGGTGCTGGGCTTTGGCATAGGCTCTGGCATCATCTACCAGTTCGTCGGACAGTTTGATTGCAGTGGCCATGATGGACTCCTGTTGGCATGAGGGCGCTATTATAAACCAAAGGTTTCTTTTTGCAACCTAATATCATGTGGACTGTTATGCGGACAAATCGGGGAGATTGCGTGTAGCGTTTGCTCATGAATGTCCGCGATGCATTACGAGCACGAAAATCCGTGCGCGCTTTTCTTGACAAGCCGGTGGAGCGCGAAGCCATAGATCGAATACTGGATGCGGCACGGCATGCACCGAGCGGCGCAAACACCCAGCCATGGCAGGTAGCGATGGTGAGCGGCCGCAAGAAGCAGGACATCCAGGAAAAGATGGAGGCGGCTTTCCGTTCCGGAAAGCGTGGCCAGGCGGACTATCAGTATTATCCGGTCAAATGGAAACCGCCCTATAAAGATCGAAGGCGGGCCTGCGGTCTGCAACTCTATTCAGCGCTGGACATCCCGCGTGAGGACAAAACTCGCCAACAGGATCAGTGGGCGGCGAACTACCGCGCCTTTGATGCGCCGACGGTACTGTTCTTTTTCATGGATGCAGAGCTGGCGACCGGTTCGTTCATGGATTTCGGCATGTTTCTGCAATCATTGATGCTGGCAGCGGTTGAAGAAGGACTGGCCACCTGCCCGCAGGCGGCACTCGGCGAGTATCCTGAAATCGTCAAACAAGAATTGGATTATCCGCAGGAATCCATCCTGATCTGCGGTATGGCGCTCGGCTACGAGGATGAGCATGCTGTTGTAAACAGCTATCGCACTCCGCGCGAAGATGTGCATACTTTCACGCGTTTTTTCGATGATACGGATGACAAGGTGGAAAGTAGATGAGCGCAAATCGCATCGCCGTGATGGCATCGGGCAAGGGCAGCAATCTGAAGGCAATTCTTCAGGCAGCGGAGCAAGGCGAATGCCCGGTGAATGTGCAACTGGTGATTTCCGACAAGGCTGATGCGCCAGCGCTGAAGGTGGCGAAGGATGCCGGTGTCGCAGACGTTCTGTTCCTGAACCCGAAGGAATACCCGGATCGCGCTGCTTTTGATGCGGCCTGCGCCGAAGCGATTGAGCAGGCAGGCTGCCAGTGGATTGTGCTGGCCGGTTATATGCGGATTCTCTCCGGTGAATTTATCGCACGGTTTCGCAACTGCATCATCAATATCCATCCTGCATTGTTGCCTTCATTTCCCGGTGCGCATGCGGTGCGTGACGCGCTGGCTTATGGAGCCAAGATTACCGGCGTGACCGTGCATTTGGTGGACGAGGTGGTCGATGGCGGGCCAATTTTGGCGCAGGTTTCAGTGGCGGTACAGAGCGATGATACCGAAGAATCTCTGCACAATCGCATTCATGCTGCCGAACACCAGCTTTACCCGGAAATACTTAAACGCATGATTGAAGGGAAGTTCTCGATCGAAGACCGCCGGGCGGTGTGGAAAGAAACATAGCGGTTTCCTTGAAAGTATTCCAAAATATACGGCTATGCCAGAATTTGATTTATATCTACTAGGCTATGGTTTACTGGTTGGCCTCTTTGCGGGGGCTATGGGTGGAATGCTCGCCGGTCTGGCAGGGTTGGGCGGGGGGCTGATTTATGTGCCGGTATTCTATGCCCTGATGCCGGAAGGGCCGGGAACCATCGCCACACCGATTATGGCCAGTATGGGTGCGATTGTCTTTACCGGATTCTTTTCTGCGCGGGTGCATTGGCGACTGGGACATGTCGATATGAATTCGTTTAAACAACTGGTCCCCGGCCTGATGCTGGGAGCCGCGCTGGGTCTGTGGTTGACACTCAAGGTGCCCGAAATGGTGGTGCTAGCAGGGCTGGCACTACTCGATGGGTGGATTGCCTGGGATTATGGCCGCGATGTTCGCGTCAATGGCATTGTTTCTCCCCTGGGGCTGTATGCAGGACCGATTGGTTATGTTTCCGGCACGCTCGGCATTGGTGGCGGCACGATGCTGGTGCCGCTCTTGCGGCGCACATTGCCGCTGAGAAAAGCAGTGGGTACATCCGCTATGTGCGGCGTGGCGATGGCAGCCGCAGCAGTGGTTATCAATCTGCTACTGGAAGCAGACTGGCATATGGTGCTTGGGCACCAAAGCTTGTTTCTGGCCGGGGCATGGCTGGGTATTCTGCTGATTATACCGCGCACTACGCATTGGAGCGCATCGTTGCATGCCATGTTTACCGAGGAAACGATGCGGTTGTCACTGAAAGTTCTGTTTTCCGCGCTTGCGGGCGGAATGTTTATCGCCGCTTTGTGGAGCGCGCTGGTCTGATCTAACCCGAACTATTCATAAATCCGGAATCTCAGGCCAACGGGCTGCCCGGCCGCTGCCAGTACACACGTCCTTTGGATTCGATGGCAACACGCATAACCAGCGCGAGTGCGGCCAGCATGGTAATCAGCGCCGAACCGCCATAGCTGATAAAGGGCAGCGGTACGCCGACCACCGGCAGGATGCCTGTGACCATGCCGATGTTGATGCAGACATAGAGGGTGAAAATAATGGCTACGCCGATGCAAATCAAACCGCCAAAACGTGTAGATGCGCGTCCGGCAATGGTAAGCATGCGTGAAATCATGACACCGTAGAGTAAAAGCAGCAGTGCGGATACAATTAAGCCTCCTTCTTCGGCCAATACGGCGAAGATGAAATCCGTATGTTGTTCGGGCAGGAAGTGCAGGCGCGCTTGCGTGCCGTGCAGATAACCCTTGCCGAAAATGCCACCCGAACCAATGGCGATGGTGGACTGGATGACATGATAGCCAGTGCCCAGCGGATCGGATTGTGGATCGAGAAAACTCAGCACGCGCTGTTTTTGGTAGGTGTGCATGTTGTGCCAGAGCACAGGCAGAGCGGCGAGGATGGCTGCAAGACCGCAGGCGGCCCAGCGCCAGGAAAGACCGGCGGCAAACAGCATGATGGCTGCGGCAGAAAGTAGCACCAGGGTAGTTCCCAAATCGGGTTGCAGCACAATCATCGCGGCAGGGGCAAGGATAAAGGCGAGCGCCATACAGAGGTCTTTAAACGATGCAGCCGTACGCGAGGCAAACCAGTGGGCCAACACGAGCATCAGAGTCCATTTCATGAGTTCCGACGGTTGAAAATGGATGATGCCAAGATTCAGCCAGCGGCGTGCGCCCATCTGCACATCGCCGAGCAGAGGCACCAGCGCCAGAGCGATCAGGGTGAGTGCATAAACAGGCCAGGCAAACAGTCCCGCCATGCGCAGGGGGATGAAACAAATGACGAAAAACAGTCCCAACCCCAGCAGCCAATAGATCACCTGCCGTTGCCAAAGTTCGATTCCGCCTTGATGAACAGCGGCATAGAGTGTGGTTAGCCCCAATGCAGCCAGGCTAAGCAGACACAGGATCAGCATTATGTCCATACGCTTGAGCGTACTGATCATCCCTGCTCCTTCGCTGCCACAGCGGGTGTCGTGGTGGCAGCCATGGCGCGCACAATCGCGGCGGCAACGGGTGCGGCGGCACTGCCGCCGTGACCTCCGTGTTCAACAAATACAGCAAATGCAATACGCGGGTTTTTATAGGGGGCATAACCCATAAACCATGCATGATCCTTGTATTTGTTCTGCTGTGCTACGTTTGATAGTTGTTCATCATCCTGTGCTTTGGCAATGACCTGCGCTGTACCGGTTTTTCCGGCCACCTGCCACGGCAGATTGGATAACGGGTAATGCGCCGTGCCGTGCTGTTCAGTGACCACGCCACGCATCGCCTTGCGAATGGTGTCCAGATATTGGGGGTTGATATCAATAACACGCAACACATCGGGCGGTAAACCGGCTTGCAGATGCGGGGTGAGAAGCTTGCCGCCATTGGCAATTGCGGCGGCAAAACGTGCCAGTTGCAGTGGTGTAACATTAATAGCGCCCTGACCAATGGCAGTAATCATGGTTTCACCACGGAACCATTTACGTGTGCGCCCTCCTTGCCGCCATACTTCACCGGGAATGACACCACTGGCTTCGGGCGTCAACCGGATGCCGGTGTGCTGTCCAAAACCCCAGAGTTCAGCTTCATCACGGATGGCCTTCATGCCCAGTTGATCACCCAACTCGTAGAAATAAACGTCGCAGGATTGCACCAGTGCTTTGTGCAGGTCCACATGTTTGTGCCCCTGTTTTTTCCAGCAGCGCAGTTTGCGGTCGGCCAGTTCAAGGTAACCGGGGCATTGCGTTGCGCCCGTGGCCAGCGGTGCATGATGTTGCAGTCCGGCCAGTCCGACCAGCAGTTTGAAGGTAGAGGCGGGCGGGTACGCTGCCTGTAGTGTGCGGTTGAGCAGTGGATGCTGGTTATCATCCACCCATGCCTTCCACTGTTCGGTTTCCAGTCCGGTAATGAAACGGTTGGGTGCAAAGCCAGGCTGGCTGAGTAACGCCAGCACTGCGCCTGTCTGGACATCCAGAACCACGACGGCGCCGGTGCGGCTGCCCAGCGCCCTGGCGGCGGCTTGTTGCAGGCCGATGTCCAGACTCAGGCGTAACTGGGTTCCCATGAGTGGTGGTTTCCGTCGGAATACGCGGATGCGCCTGCCGTGTACATCTACTTCCTCATCTTGTGCGCCGGTCCTGCCGTGCAGACGGGATTCGAACAGGCGCTCCACACCGCTTCTGCCGACCTTTTCCGTCGGCAGAATACCAGCCCGGACATCGCGGGGTCCAGCCAGTGAGAGGTAACCAATCAGATGCGATGTGAGTTCGCCATAGGGATAAAAACGGTGCGTCCCGGCCTGGACATCGATACCGGGGAGCATGTGCAAGCGCGCAGCAATCGGCGCGGCTTGTTTCCAGGTGAGTTTGTCAGCCAGCAGAACAGGCCTGTCTTTCCGTGCGTGCCGGATGCGGGAGTGGATGCGTTTCACGCGAGCCTTTCCCCAGTGAAGGGTTTGCTGCAAGCGGGCCAGTAGCGTATCCATGTGCTCCGCCCGTTCAGGGATGAGCGTGAGTTGCCACGAAATACGATTAACGGCCAGCCCGCTTCCATTCCGGTCCACGATTTCACCACGCGTGGGAAGGATGGGAACCACGTTCATTCTGTTCTGTTCCGCTTGCAGGAACAGTCCTTCATACTGGAGCCATTGCAGGTCAACCAGGCGGCTCGCCAACACCAGCAACAAGACCACACCCATAACACGGAAAAACAATAGCCGCCGATCAAAGCGGTTGCGAACCTCAAGCGTACTGTTGTTCATAAAGATGCACCAATAAGTACCACACGGGAACGCAAAGAATCAGCGTTAGCAGCCATTGCAGAATACCGGCGTCATGCCAGAGCATAGGAAGGGTAAGCAGGACCAACAGTGCCAGACGTTGCGGTAAGCCGGCGCCGATCTGAGCATCCAGGCTGGCAAGTGAAAACGGCAACAGGCAAGCGATGGGGAATACGCCCCAAACCGACCAGTACAGGGTCAGGTCGTGAACCAGGATGGCTGGCAACACCCATGGCCAGGCATGATGCCGGGACAATAAGGCGGCAAGCAATAGTGCCAAAGCCCAATCAGGTTGGGGTGTGCCGCCGGAGGCAAGATTCAATCCAAGCCCCAGGAAGGCCAGTGTAATAATAAGAACGGGGAGAGGAGAGATCATGGTTTGTTCAGCACTTCCCTGGAGGCGATGGAGAGCCATGCGTCACGCCGCCAATGTGCTACCGGATTGGCATCCACACCCGCGAAGATGCTGCCGGGAACCGCATGAATATGGGTAATACGGGCGACGGGAATACCCGGTGGAAACACCCCGCCGGCGCCACTGGTCACGAGGATGCTGGTTTCGGGCGGGGCATGTTTAAGCGGAATAAATTCCACCCGTAGCGTTTCACCCTGGCCCCGAACCAGGGCAGCCAGGCCGCTTCCCGGCAGGGTGACGGGAACCGCCAGTGAGGCATCAAGAATGGTGCGCACGACGGCGCGTTGGCCTCGCACCGTGTCGACCAGGCCGACGAGACCTTCACTTGAGGCTACTACATCGCCCCGGCTGATTTTGCCTTGCGAGCGGAGCAACAGGCGCTGGCTCATTTTATCCGGGCTGCGGCCAAACACTTTAGCAGCATGCCAGTGGAAACCGGGCAAGCCTTTCAGTTCCAGCAAACTCCGAAGCTGTGTATTCTCAACACGCAATGAGCGGAGCTCCTGCAGGGCTCCGGATTGGCGTTGCAGTGTTTCCCGAAGGCGCAGATTATCGGTCTGAAGACGATTTTTTTCGGTTAACCACAGGTTGATGTCCCGCCACCAGCGTGATGGCGTCTGCAGGGCGCTAACCAAAGGAGAAACAAACAGGGTTATATTCTGTCCGAGGGGCAATTGCTGGAGGGTAAATAATGTGATGAATCCGGCGGCGATCCCTGCCCAGAGACGGATTTTCAACCGCCGGGTCACGCCTTACCTTGACCCATTGACAAGGCGCTGAGAGGTAGCGATTTTATGGGACAGGCCAGCTTTTGTATTGCGGTAAGGAGATTATATAGAGCCACTATGCGCCTCTTGCCACGCCTTGAATCCGGGCCAAACGCTGGCGTAATTTTCGGACAATTATTTATTTCCAGAGCCCTTATTCCTCGAACAGCACGTCCCGCATGCGATCCAGTTCTTCCAGTACTCTGCCGCAGCCCAAAACCACGCAATGCAACGGATTTTCTGCCACTGTGACGGGAAGCGAGGTCTCTTCCCTCAAGAGCTGATCCAGCCCTACCAGCAAGGCGCCGCCACCGGTGAGCACAATACCCTTGTCGACAATATCCGCCGCCAGTTCAGGAGGCGTTCGCTCCAGACAGACCTTGATGCCTTCGATGATAGCATTGACCGGTTCAGTAATGGCCTCAAGGATTTCAGAATCATCCAGCGTCAAGCTCTTCGGTATGCCATTGATGAGATCGCGGCCCTTGATATCCATTTCCCGGCGCTGCTCCTGCGGATAGGCGCTACCCAGTTCAATTTTAATATTTTCAGCCGTAGCCGAGCCAATGAGCAGGCTGTATTTTCGCCGTAGATGATTGATGATGGCCTCATCCATTTTATCGCCACCAACACGCACCGAGCGCGAATAAACAATGCCGCCATAGCTAATCACGGCGATTTCACTGGTACCGCCCCCAATGTCCACGACCAGCGATCCTGATGCCTCGGTAACCGGCAGATCGGCGCCGATAGCCGCAGCCATCGGCTCTTCGATCAGGTAAACCTCGCGTGCGCCCGAGGTTATCCCCGTGTCACGGATAGCCTTGCGTTCTACTGGGGTGGAGCCGTAGGGCACGCAGATCACAATTCGGGGCGACACGCCCCAGTTGCGCTGATGTACTTTACGGATAAATTGTTTAAGCATTTCCTCGGTGATAACAAAATCGGCAATCACACCGTCTTTCAATGGGCGGATAGCCCGGATTGCGCCGGGCGTACGGCCCAGCATGCGTTTAGCATCACCACCCACGGCAAGCACACGCCGATTCTTTTGTCCGCCGCCCTCGTGGACGGCGACCACCGATGGTTCATCCAGAACAATGCCTTCACCACGAACAAAAATGAGTGTATTCGCCGTACCTAGGTCAATGGCGATATCTTTTGAAAAAAGGCCAAAAAGCCGTTGCAGCATCTGCTGTCCTTCCCCTGTTGTATAAAAAAATCGAATCTGAACCCGCCCAAGCTAAAAGCTGGAGCGGTGTTGGTAAAGAAGAATGAATCAGATGCCCATGAGAGCAGCCAGAGACATGCAGACCAGACCCATGGCGAAATAGCCTCCCGGGGTGATATTCAAGCGTGTACAAATACGGTTTTGATAGGTTGAATACATACAAACCTCCTGACATGGTGAACACTGACGCCATTCAGCAGGCAATGATGTGACGTGCGTCAACATCCGGTGATGTGGGCGATGATGCTTCGTGTGGACGGATGTTGCCGATGCTCATACAGGTAGATTCCTTGCCAGATGCCAAGCGCCATTTTCCCCTGCCCGACAGGAATGCTGAGCGATGTGGCCGTCAGCACAGCGCGGACGTGAGCAGGCATGTCATCAGGGCCTTCGGCGGTATGGTGAAAGATCGTGTCTCCGTCCGGCACAAGGCGGGACAGGAATCGCTCCAGATCGGATTGCACAGTTGGGTCGGCATTTTCCTGAATCAGAAGCGAACAACTCGTATGCTGCACAAACAGATGCAGCATACCGGTGTGAATCCCTGTGTGCGCCAACCACGTGGAAACCCGTCGTGTAATATCGATCATGCCTCGGCCATCCGGGGTAACGGTGATTTGCGTCTGCACCTGCTCCATCAGATGAATTTCACCCACACCGGAGCATGGTCGCTGGGGCGTTCACGGCCACGTTCATCGGTATGTACACCGGCTGCCTGCGGCTCCATCGCCGATGTTGCCAACACATGGTCGATGCGTAGCCCCCACCCCCGCCGAAAGGCATTCAGGCGATAATCCCACCATGAATACATACCTTCTTCGGGATACAGAGCACGCACCGTATCGGTTAATCTCAGGGCCAAAATTTTTTGGAACTGATTCCGCTCGGCATCGGAACACATGATTTTTCCCTTCCAGCGCTTCGGGTCATGAATGTCAATGTCTTCGGGCGCGATATTGAAATCACCCAGAACAATCAGTTTTTCATACACTTTCAGTTCCTGTTTCAGAAAGGCTTCAAAGGCCACAAGCCATCGTAATTTGTATTCGTACTTTTCTGAACCTACTTCCTGTCCGTTAGGGATATAGATATCAATGATACGCACGCCATTCACCGTGACAGCCAGTAACCTGCGCTGTAGATCATCGAAGTCCGGAATACCGGCAGTGACATCTTTTGCCGGAGACTGACTCAAAATAGCGACGCCGTTATAGGTCTTCTGTCCGGAAAAACAGACTTGATAACCCGCCGCTTCGATTTCGGCTTGTGGAAATCTTTCGTCCGGAAGCTTGGTTTCCTGCAAGGCCAGTATATCCGGCTGATGCGCTTCAAGATAACGCAGAACATGCGGCAAACGCACGTTCAGCGAGTTCACATTCCACGTTACGATGTTCATACCCGCCATGCTGGCTCTGGAACGGGATTGCGGCAAGGCGTCGTGAATATGGGGGCCGTACGACATGAAATGTCGTTTTGTGTGGCACGCTGTTCCGAAAAGGTCTTTAATAACGTAACATGAAGAAGAAACAATCCCATCGAATAGGGAGCATTAAACCGTCCGATATCAGGGTACGCAAAAAGAATGCGCCGCCCACGCAAGTGCAAAAATCACTGAAGGAGTATGACCGCAGACGCCTGAAGGAGCAGGTTCGAAAGGAGGTGGAGGATGAGTGATACTCTGATGCGTCAATGGCAGATGTTGCGGCTGGTTCCGCGGCATCCGGGAAAGATATCCACGGCGGAACTCAAACAGCGTTTGGCCGATGAGGGTTTTGATACTACCCAGCGGACCATCCAGCGCGACCTCATGACGCTTTCGGATATTTATCCATTGACCTGCGATGATCGCAACAGGCCCTTCGGCTGGTCATGGATGGCCGAGGCCGATGTGATGGATATTCCCGGCATGGATTCCCACACGGCCCTTGCTTTCTGGCTTGCCAGCCAGCATCTGGAACCGTTGCTGCCCAAAACCACGGTACGCCAGCTTCAGCCTCACTTCAAAACAGCGGCCCATGTGCTGGATAGTATCCCGACAGACAAGGGCGCGCCTGCATGGCGCAACAAGGTGCGCGTCTTGCATCGGGGGCCGAAACTGAAAACACCTGCCATTGCATCTGATGTGCAAAACCAGATTTATGATGCCCTGCTGCGCAATTGCTGTCTTGCCATTACCTACAGTCCACGCTGGCAGGAGGGAAAAAAGGAATACGAGATCAATCTGCTCGGACTGGTATTCAAGGATGGCATCACCTATCTGGTTTGCTCAATGTGGGATTATCCTGATATCCGCCTGCTGACGCTGCATCGGATACGAGCCGCTGAAGTGCTGGATAAGCCTGTAACGGCCCCATCCGGGTTCGATCTGGATACCTATATTGTATCGGGCGAACTCGATTTCGCTGTTGGCGGTGACATTCAACTCAAGGCGCTATTTTCAAGCGATGTCGCCTTTCATCTGAGCGAACGTCCACTATCGGATGATCAGACCATTATTGAGCAAAAGGATAGCCAGATGCTGGTCACCGCCAATGTACAGGATACATCTGAACTTCGCTGGTGGCTGCTCGGCTTCGGCGATCAGGTGGAAGTGGTGGAACCGTCTAACTTAAGAGATTACTTCGCGGAAATTGTATCCAGCATGGCCAGTGCCTACGACATTTCAAAACAGTAGATTGCATTGCAAAAGATGCTGTATGAGCAAAGCGGATAGTATCGAACCATGCCTACAAACGGCGGCAGAACTCCGCTGCGGTTTCAATGGCGTAATCATCCCGTAAGGCCAACAAGTCCTGATCGCCGCTCACCAGAATATCCGCGCCTGATGCGATAAGGGCAGCCAGAACCGGCGTATCATCCGCATCGCGGGGAACAACCGCATGGGTGGTTTCAATGTCAACAACTTCAGCCCGGAATCGGAGTAAGGAAACAAACCGCTCAATATCTTCATCCGTCCAGCCAATCCGCCTCCGAATCTTTGGGTACGCCAACACTCGTGCCAGTTCAACCAGCATGGGCTCACTGAATACAAGATCGAAAGAAGAACTGTGCCAGGCCGAAACAATCTTGCCGGGAATGCTCTCCGGCAACATCAGGCCTGATAAAAAGATATTGGTATCCAGGACCACTTTCATGAATGCGAGCGAACAGCCGTCAAAGCCTCCTGTAGTTCATCCTGCAATACATCCGGTGCAATACCCTTGGTCTTGTCGGCCAACTTATCGCACAACGAATCAAATTCCGACTGCATCAAACGTATTTTTTCAAACAACGCGATATCAACAATCGCCGCGACTGGCTTGCCGCTTTTTTGAATCACAACGGAATCATGACGATAAACCACTTCATTCAGTAACTCGCCCAGATTATTGCGAACTGTCATTGCTGATGCTTCTCGAATCATGATATTCACCTCACTATTAAATTACCCCGATTATAGTGACCACCCTAATTCAATGCAAATGTCCTGAAATGTATTCCAGTTCAATAACCGGGTGCG
>CAZEMN010000049.1:0-3129 GCA_964513335.1 uncultured Zetaproteobacteria bacterium
GGTTAAAGCCTTGAAGCAAGAGATTACCATGCTGCGGTCAAAACAGGAACCCATATGAGCTCCAATAAGTCAGCCCGCATTGAATCCCTTGAGACTGAAATCAAGCAGCTTAGGGCTGAACTGGCCAAAGCCGAAAAAGAGATGTCCATGCAGGATAAAACACGCCATGCCATGCTCTACATGTTGGAGGATATGGATGATTCCCGGCATGTCATTGAACGGGCCAAGCGTGAGTGGGAGAACACCTTTGACGCAGTGACCAATCCAATTTTTCTGCATGATACCGATGATAACATCGTCCGTGTTAACCGCGCCTATGCGAAACGCGCTGGCATGAGCATGAAGGAAACCATTGGCAAGCCATACTGGCAGGTATTTCCCAAACTGGATGGCCCGATACCGTCCTGTAAACATGCCCGGGAAACAAAAGAAAACACAGGAGAAGAAGAAGTACGGCTGGAAAGTGGAGAAATATACCTGTCACACAGTTATGCCGTTTACAGCGAGAGTGGTGATCATCTCTATTCCATCCACTTCATGGAAGATATCACGGAGCGTAAGCTGGCGCTTAACAGGTTACAGCAAAGCCTGGAGGGGACAGTGCATACGGTTGCCTCAGCCGTGGAAATGCGCGATCCCTATACGGCTGGTCATCAGCGGCGGGTAGCGCATCTGGCCAAGGTCATTGCAGAACAAATAGGCATGGATGAAGAACGTATAAACGGTTTGTCTCTGGGGGCGGAGATTCACGATATCGGTAAAATCCATCTTCCGGCTGAAATTTTGGTCAAGCCGACAAAACTGACCGATACGGAATATGAACTGATCAAGGAGCATTCACAGATCGGCTACGACATACTCAAAGACATTGATTTTCCGTGGCCGATAGCCGATATCGCTTATCAGCATCATGAACGCATGGACGGTACCGGTTATCCCCAGGGCCTTAAAAGCGATAAAATTTGTCTGGAGGCGAAAATCGTGGCGGTGGCGGACGTGGTCGAGGCGATGGCCTCTCACCGTCCCTATCGCCCGGCACTGGGCATGGATGTAGCGCTGGAGGAAATCTCGGAAAAGAAGGGTAAGTTTTACTGGCCGGATGCTGTGGACGCCTGCCTGAAAGTATTTGCGGACGGTTTTGCCTTCGAAAAAGACAATAGAAACGAATGCCCGTCTTCCTGATCCCACACTATCAGTCATCCTGTCATGGCTTTATTCCTAATCTGATGGCGTACTTGTGAATGGAATTCACCATCAAAAATCCGCAAAACAATATCTGGCCCTCATTCCTGCAAAAACGCACAACATGGGCTATGGTGTGAAAATATAAGCATCCAAAAGGTGAAGTATGGCTCAACGAAGCAAGACGAAAACCAGGGGCAAGAAAGTGGAAAGGCCAGGCGAAATATCCCATATCATCTTTGACGAGGCTCCCATTTCGCTGTGGATTGGGGATTTTTCGGAGGTTAAGAAATTCGTTGACCAGTTAAAGGCATCGGGGATGGATGACTTGAGAGTATACTGTAAAAGCCATCCGGAAGCGATATATAAATGTGTAAAGAAGGCCAGGATTATTGACGTCAACAAGGCCACTTTAAATTTGTATAAAGCCAGGAGCAAGAAAGAGCTTTTGAAGGGAATAGGCAAAACTTTTACCGAAGAGTCCTTCGAGGCTTTTAGAGAAGAACTGCTTACTCTGGCTGAGGGAAAAACCGGCGTTTCCAGCGAAGCGGTAACCAAAACGCTAGCGGGCGAGTTGATCAACGTCATAGTCCAAGTCACGTTAACACCGGGATATGAGGATACTTGGGCCCATGTTCTGGTGGCGATTACTGACATCACCGAGCACACTCAGACTGAAAAAAAATTCAGGCTTCTGGCAACCAAGTCATTGGTGGGCATTTACATTATTCAGGATGGCGTTTTCAAATACGTTAACCCCAAGCTGGCGGAAATATTTGGCTACACTGAGGAAAAACTTATTGACCGTCTGGGACCGAAAGAACTGGTTTTTGGGGAGGACTGGCCACTGGTAGCCGAAAACATCCGCAAGCGGGTCGAGGGTGAAGAAAAAAGTATCCACTATTTCTTCAAGGGCGTAACCAAGGAAAGAAAAGTTATTGAAGTCGAGGCCTTTGGATCATTTACGCTCTATCAGGGAAAACCGGCAGTTATAGGCACATTGTTGGATATTACTGATCGCAAACAGGCCGAGATGGGTCTGCAAAAAAGCGAGCAGCAATTATCCCTGATATATGATTCGGTTGGCGATGTTCTTTATTATCTGTCTGTTGAACCCGGTGATTGCTTCCGTTTCCTGTCCATCAATCAGATGTTTCTGGACGCTACCGGGATGGCCAAAGAGCAGATTGTCGGCAAGCGTATTGAGGAGGTGATACCGGAACCATCTGTCAGTATGGTTAGGGACAATTACAAAAAATCCATTAAGGAGAAAAGAATTGTCCGCTGGCAAGAAACCACTGAATATCCTGCCGGGGTAAAGGTTGGAGAAGTCAGCATTGCGCCTGTTTTCGATGATCAGGGTATTTGCACCCATTTGGTTGGCTCCGTTCATGACATCACCGACCGCGTGCAGGTTGAGATAGCGTTAGAGCATTCCAGCCGGGCGCTTAAGACCTTGAGCGCCTGCAATCATGTGCTTATACATACAAAGGATGAGGCTCAATTTCTTAATGACATATGCCATGCCATCGTTGAGCAAGGCGGCTACAGGCTCGCGTGGATCGGACATGCCGAACATGATAGAGTCAAACACGTACGCTCGATTGCACAGACCGGATTTGATGAAGACTATCTGGAATCGCTGAACATAACCTGGGCTGACACGAAGAGAGGCCGTGGCCCTACAGGAATAGCCATTCGCACCCGGGAACCAAGCATAGTACAGGATATTCAGGCTGATCCCCGATTTTCACTCTGGCGTGAGGACGCACTGAAGCATGGCTACGAATCATGCGTCGCACTTCCCATTATGATCGATGATGAGGTGTTTGGCGCATTGATTGTCTATGCGTCAGAACCGTACGCGTTTAATGAAGATGAAGTAAATTTATTAATGGAATTGGCAGGCGATATCGCCTTCGGCATTTCGAGACTCCGCATGAGAGC
>CAZEMN010000049.1:3229-12878 GCA_964513335.1 uncultured Zetaproteobacteria bacterium
CAAGCCTTGTCGGCACCATCGTGGCCATATCCAGGGCGGTGGAAGCCCGGGATCCCTACACGGCGGGTCATCAACAGCGGGTAGCCCGGCTTGCCCGCCGCATCGCGCAGGAAATGAATTTGGACAGTGAGCGAATTGACGGGCTGAGAATGGGTGCCACCATTCACGACATCGGCAAGATTCGCCTGCCTGCCGAGGTATTGAGCAAACCGTCAAAACTGACTGAAACGGAATTTGAACTTATCAAAAGCCATTGTCAGGTAGGCTACGATATTCTGAAAGATATTGAGTTTCCGTGGCCTGTGGCGAACATTGCTTATCAACACCATGAACGGCTGGATGGCACGGGCTATCCACAGGGACTGAAAGGCGATGAAATATGCCTGGAGGCACGTATTGTGGCCGTGGCGGACGTCGTCGAGGCGATATCCACCCATCGTCCCTACCGGGCATCTCTGGGCATGGATGTAGCGCTGAAAGAAATCGAGACGCATCGTGGCGAATGGTTTGAACCTGCCGCTGTGGATGCTTGCCTAAATTTAATCAGGGAAAAGAAATTTTCTTTCGACGACAAACGGCTGCATTAAGGATTAAATCTCCAGGCCGTGCCCGTGTTGCTTCAGCCACACCTTGGCAGCACGATATTCCGGCATGATGGATTCGACCAAACGCCAGTAATTCGGCGAATGGTTGTGATGCACCAGATGGCAAAGTTCATGCACCACCACATAATCCACGATGGATGGCGACGCCATGATGATGCGCCAGTTGAAATAAATGCGGCCATCGGTATGGCAGCTTCCCCAGCGGCTGCGGTACGATTTAATGCCAACGCTGACGGGAGCAACTTGCATTCGTGCCGCATACCATGCGGTTCTTTCGGTGAGATACAGCTGCGCCTGTGCACGAAACCATGTTTCAAGCTCCCTGGTGACAGACAATGGCCGTTGCTCCGGGGAAAGAGCGTATGGAACACTCACTCGCAACACGCCTTGCTTCAAGCTGACCGGTATTTCCGCACCTTCCAGCACCTTCAAACGACAATCGTGCCCAAGATAGGTAAAGGTCTCGCCGCTGACATATTGCTTCGGCTGATATTGTGCCTGAATATCCCGATACTGGGACAATTTTCGCCGTATCCAGTCGGCCTTGCCTCGCACCAGCGCATCCACCTTCGCCAGCGGGAAGCGTTTGGGAATGGCAACTTGCACGGTCTGATCTGGTTTCACGCAAATCCCTACCGTTTTCCGGCGCGGCCTGCGAATGACTTCGTATTCAAAATCATGCATCTGGATTAAAAAGGGTTGCTCGAAGGTCGTCAGGAATATTATTTCACTGTAATATGAATCGTCTTACTCCATTCCTTGCCATAGGATACATGCTGACCATTGGCGAATTGTAACGTCAAGGTATGTGCGCCCGGAGCCAACTTGAGTTCAGCCCTGACCTGTCCCTTGCCAAAATGTTTATGCGTGGCGTCCTTGGGCACAAGCCTCCCTTTGGGCGTGTACCCATTGTCAATAATCACGTGAAAATGGCCTGTTCCTTCAACCACAGAACCAGCCTTATTCACTTTCATGCCTTTCACTTCCATTTCCACTTTAAATACCTGACTGACCATGGCGCCATTCTTCGGTGTTTCGAATGATACGCCCTGCTTAAGCTCTCCATCCGCACACGCCGAAACCGCAGTTGCAAACAACCCTGCAAATATAATGGCCTGGATTCGTTGCATTTTTTTCACCTCCGTTTCATGCTTGCCTGACATCATACGCAGTATGTCTTGGCAATGGAACGTTGCGCGCTAGTGTTCCCGCTGAAAATAATAAACTGGAGAAATAATGCAGGAATCTGCACACCCCATATCTGAATGCGACATTCCCGAGCGGTTTCACAGCCAGGCCTATCTTGATGTCATAGATGCCGCAGTATCCAGCCAGCCGTGCCGGATCGGCCGCGCCGCCATGCAGGACATGCACGCCTCCGCCAAACGCCATTACCCGGATGAAGCTTGTGGCCTGCTGTTGGGAAGACTGACGGATCAGGGATGGCGCATTGACGAAGCGCGCGAAGTGCCAAACCTCAATACCGAGAGAGCCGCAGACCGTTTCATTCTGGACCCAAAGGCATATCAGGCAGTGGACCGGGAACTGCGCGGGACGGGACGTGAGATTATCGGTATTTTCCATAGTCACCCGGATTGCCCGGCAAGACCTTCACCAACCGACCTTTCCAATGCATGGGAAGGATTTGCCTATATCATCGTCAGCACATATGAAGGCCATGCCGTGGACACGCAATGCTGGGCGTTAAACGTGAAAAGCAATCAATTTCAGGCTGTCACCGTGCAAGACCTGCGCCCACAGAGAGACCAATAAAAACATGACCATACGTATCCCGATCATTATGAGCGGCATCCTGCTCGTTTCCTGTATGACAGCAGCGCCACCTCCCACACCTGCCGCTTCCGCAAAACCTGTGCCGGTGCAAACGCCCATCTCCGAGATGGATACGGACTTCCTGTATCTGGCAGCTGAAGATGCGGTACAGAATAACAACCCCGCGTTAGCCATCCGTTTTCTTGACGCGTTGGTCAGCAAGGATAAGTCCGCTGTTCTTCCACGTATTCAGTTAGCGGAACTGCTGCTGCGGCGCGGCCAGATCCGGCAAGCGAAAAAGCAGGTGGATGTCCTCCTGGGCATGCATGGCATTCCTCCGGATAGCATGACAACAATCCGTCTTCTTCATGCCCAGGTTCTGGCCGCAAACGGGGAAAATTCCGCCGCCATTGAGATTCTGCAACAGCTATTAAGAAAAACCCCGGAATCATTTACCACACGCATGATGCTGATACGACTGATGGAAAAGGAAGGGCGTTTTGACGAAGCGCATCGGATCATTCGCGCAGGTATCAAAACCGGTTCAAACATCCGGTTGCACCACATTGACGCCGAACTTTACATGCGTCAGGGAAAGCTGAAAAAAGCTAAGCAGGTGCTGGAAAAATTACGCAAGCTGGCGTCCGATCAGCCCGGCCCCGTCCTGATGCTCAGTCGTCTGGCTGTGCGTCAGCGAGACCTTATTGAGGCGGAATCCGTGCTGCGCACATTCCTGTCTCGTCACCCCAAAGCCCTGAGCGTCAGCAATGCGCTGGGCCGGCTGCTGGTTCAGCAAAAACGCAGTGAGGAAGCGATTGTAATTTATGAGGATATTTCACGGCGAATCAGTAAAAATACCGAAGTACTGACTGCACTTGGCCTGCTATATTACCAGCAGAAAGACTTTCAACTTGCTGCCAGCCGATTCCGCGAGGCCCTGACCAAACGTTCTTCAAACCAGGCCCGGTTCTATCTGGCCGCAAGTCTCGAGGCCATGGGTAAAAAAACCGAGGCGAAAAAGATTTACCGGCAGATCAAACGCAATGCTGCAAACTTCATGGATGCTCAATTACGGTTGGCAGCCATGGACCTGCAAGCCGAACGAACCGATGCGGCTCTATCCCGCCTGCGCACCATCATCAAGGGAAATCTCAGAGCAGAAAATGCCTATGTCCTACTCTCATCCGCGTTGCTACAACAAAAGAAATACCGCCAGTTGCTGACGGAAACAGAGGCGGCCCTGGCACTTCCAAAAGTTTCAGTGCAATTACTGCTCAATCGCGCAGCGGCTTTCGAAGGCCTGAAGCAATATGAGGAGGCAGCGAATCAGATTAAAAAACTGTTCGTCATCGAACCTGATAATACCGAGGCTCTGAATTTTCTTGGTTATCTCTATGCCGAACAGGGTGTCCGTCTGGATGAAGCTGAAAACCTGATTCTCCGCGCCCTGAAACAAAAACCCGGCAACGGCTATTATCTCGACTCGCTGGCATGGGTACATTACAAACGCGGAGAATATGACAAAGCATTGACCTTCCAGCGCAAAGCCGTCGGAAAAATCCCGGATGACCCGATCATGCAGGAGCATCTGGGCGATATTCTGTGGAAAGCCGAAAAGTCGGATGCAGCCCGTGCCGCATGGAAAAAAGCCCTCCGGCTGGGGCATAAAGATTCACGCCTCATCCGGAAAAAAATCGACACAGGCTTATGAGTTTTACAATTGGCTCGTAATTGAAACTTTTTCTTGCCGTAGCGCTGGTTGCCCCTGTTTTGTTGCTGTCGGCATGTGCCGGCTTGGTCACAGACAAAATTTCCGGCATCGGACCCTATAGCCGGATCACGGCAAGAATTCTGGTTATGCAGCCCAATCATGTCTGGCAGGCCATGTTGAACTGGCAATCCGAACAGCCCGGCGAAGGAAAAATACGTGTAGTCCATGCCGTGTCCGGTCGCATTGTGGAACTTCGCTGGCAGCATGATAAAATGTGGCTGCGCGATAATCAGGCTAAAAATCCGGCATGGCGCCCCATCAGAAAGGAGGAACTTGTATCCCACGGCATTGTTATCAGCCCACAGGAATTATCCGAATTTCTTGCTAGCCATGTCCCTTCGGGTTTCCAGCCAAAAGGCACGAACCGATGGGTCATCAACCGTAACAACAGTCACATTCGCGTGGAGTGGAACAGACAAAAGCAACGTCTTGTTTTCAGCGATATCAAACATGGCCGCAAGACCACCCTGATAATTCTAAACAGCAAAACTCCCCGTGCTTAAACTACCCGCACCCGCCAAAATTAACCTGCACCTCACAGTCACCGGGAAAACCACAAACGGATATCATACACTCGATACCAGCTTTGCCTACGTGGATGTCAGCGACACGCTCCGTATAGAGAACGCAGACAACCTGCAAGTAACATGCTCCGATCCGGACTTGAATACCCGGAACAACCTGGTCTTCCGCGTACTGGATGCCATGCGTAAATCCTTCGATATAACACAGGGAATGAAGGTTCACATTGAGAAAAACCTTCCTGCTAAGGCCGGCCTTGGCGGTGGGTCATCCGATGCAGCAACCGCCATCATTGCCGCCAACACCCTGTGGTCCCTGAATCTGGACAGCAGAACCCTGATTGAATTTGCCACACCGTTCGGGGCGGATATCCCCTGCTTCCTGTTTGGCCACGCGAGCCGGGCAACAGGGGTGGGCGAGCGTCTTGAGCATCTGGACCCCGGCATTGAGGGCGCGCATCTGGTACTTGCCCATCCCGGCATTGGCCTTTCAACTGCGGATGTTTTTTCCAGCTACGACAAGGTATCGGGAACCGGTGCATTGCAATTGACCCCCTCCAGCGTGGGAGATACCATCCGCGCCGGTTTCACGGGTGACGGAGATGTTCGCTTCGCCTTGGGGGAAAATGCATTGGAAAACGTGGCTTGCGGAATGTGTCCAGAGCTTGCCACACTTTTGGAAGCTATGCGCGACCAGACAAAATGCGCCTGGATGAGTGGCAGCGGCACAGCCTGCGTGGCCCTGGCGGAAAACGCAGCAGATGCACGCAAACTGGCACGCAGGCTGGAGCGGGAGGAATTTGCAGCATGGACCCATGCCGGAAGAGTTCTAAGCTGTCATCCACTGCACGAAACCGGGCCGAAGCCGAAGGATTGGGGCGTAGCCAAGCGGTAAGGCAACGGGTTTTGATCCCGTCATGCGCAGGTTCGAATCCTGCCGCCCCAGCCAGACAGATGGGAAGGCAGGATGAGAACCGCAGGTTCGACTCGTGCGAGGGAACGAACGAGCGGAAGCGAGGTCGGCCCCGTAGGGGCGAGGTGCAACGCACCGAGTAATCCTGCCGCCCCAGCCATGTTTTATACGGGCTGCAAATAAGGAGCGCGCAACATGATGGAAGAACGTCTTCGTCTCTTTTCGGGAACTGCCAACCCGGAATTGACCGGTGATATTGGTCAGTACCTGAACATTTCACCGGGTGATTTGCAAACACAGCGTTTCTCGGATGGTGAGATTTTTATCCAGATTGGCGAAACCATCCGTGGTCTTGATGCCTTCTTTATTCAAAGCACCTCCGCGCCCGCCAACGATAATCTGATGGAGTTATTAATCTTTATTGACGCCGCCAAGCGCGCTTCAGCGCACCATATCTGCGCTGTCATCCCCTATTTCGGTTACGCCCGCCAGGAACGCAAGAGTGCCAGCCGCACACCGATTACCGCCAAACTGGTAGCTGACATGCTCACGGCGGCAGGTGCCACGCGCATCCTTACCATGGATCTGCACGCAGGCGCCATTCAGGGGTTTTTCAACATCCCGGTGGACAATATTTATGCCGCACCCATCTTTCAGAAGGATATTCAATCCTTTTCCATGGATAATATCGTGATCGTTTCTCCCGATGTCGGCGGCGTGGTCCGGGCCCGCGCCCTGGCCAAGCGCCTGCATGTGGACATCGCCATCGTGGACAAACGCCGTCCTGCGCCCAATCAGGCTGAAGTCATGAATATCATCGGCGATATCGAAGGAAGGCACTGCATCCTGATTGATGACATCGTTGATACAGCCGGAACTCTGTGCGGTGCTGCAAAAGCCTTGCTGCAACAGGGCGCCACCAAGGTTTCAGCTTATGCCACGCATGGCGTACTTTCCGGACAGGCGGCAAAGCGACTCGCGGATTCCGAACTGCATGAACTGGTTATCACGGACACTATCGCTCAACCGCAGGCGATTATGGATACCGGCAAGGTGCGCATCCTCACAGCCGCGCCTCTTCTCGCCGAAGCTATCAGCCGCATTTACAACGCCCGTTCCGTCAGCAGCTTGTATAACTGATTCAAGCCCTTATAATGCCGCGCCCGTCCGGCGGCTAGCATTATTCATCAATCGTGCAAGCCTGACCGGGCACACCGTTACGGGAAGACCCGCCGGTGCATCCATACAAAGGAGATACCCATGAGTGATTTTGTACTTGAAGCGGAATTGAGAGAAGAAACCGGAAGAGGCGCAGCCCGCCGATTACGCCGTACCGGCAAGATTCCTGCTGTCATCTACGGTGGCGGCCGGCCGGAACTGGCGATTACACTGGATACGTTAAGTATATCTAAACTCCTGAATACCGAAGCTTTTCATACTTCCATGATCGATATTGAGGTAAAGGGCGCACGCGGAACAAACACGGGGCTGGTGAAGGAGATTCAGTGGCATCCAGTACACGATAGGGCCCTTCACATTGATTTTCACCGGGTAGTCTCCTCGGATATTGTGCATATCGAGATACCGGTCAATGCCATCAACCATGAAAAATGTCCCGGCATGGTTCAGGGCGGCCTGCTTGAGGTGATTCGCCATACGCTGGAAGTCGCCTGCCGCGCCGACAGTATCCCCGACGGCATTGACGTGGACTGTGCGGAATTGAACATTGGTGATTCCGTACATGTAGAAGATCTTCCACTGCCGGATGGCGTGGAAATACCGCATGATGTGAATTTTACGGTGCTGGCCCTTGCTGCGCCAAGGGTTGAAGAAGAGCCTGCCGAGGTTGAGGAAGTTGAAGGCGAAGAAACCACCGCTGAGGGCAGTACCGAAGCGCCTGCGGAGGGTGAATCCGAGCCCGAGGCATCCTGATCGGGACGGGTATGCAACTGCTCGTCGGGTTGGGAAATCCTGGCAATAAATACAAAAACACGCGTCACAACACCGGTTTCCGGTTTGTTGATGCGCTGGCCAAAGAACAGGGGCTGCGCTTTGCCGCAGCCCCTCGTTTTCATGCCGAAACTACCGCATGGGAACAAGGTGGGCGCAAGGTACTTCTGGTCAAGCCGCAAACCTTCATGAACAACAGCGGTGAATGTGTCGGCCCGCTGGCCAGCTACTATGGTGTGACAACTGCCGACATTTTTGTCATCTACGACGACCTTGACCTTGCGGCAGGCAGGTTCCGCTTGAAAACCGGCGGCGGGCATGGCGGGCATAATGGTTTGCGCTCGCTGAATCAACATCTCCCTGATAGTGATTACCGCCGCCTGAAGGTGGGCATTGGCCGCCCGCCAAACAGCATGCCAAAGGGGATAGATGTCACTTCATGGGTGCTGAGTAAGGCTACAGCCGATGATCAGAAGCAGGAAAAACGTATTTTTGCCGCACTGATGGAAGAATTGCCCACAGTACTGGATGGCGATCTGGCTCTGGCCAGTAACCACATGCATTTACATTTGCAGGAGTCCTGACCCATGGCGTTAAGTATCGGCATCGCAGGCTTACCCAATGTTGGAAAATCGACGCTGTTTAACGCACTTAACGGTGGCGGCGCGGAAGCGGCCAATTACCCGTTTTGCACCATTGATCCCAATGTCGGCATCGTACCAGTCCCTGATTCACGGCTGGATGCACTGGCTGAAATCGTCAAGCCACAGGCCATACAGCATGCGGTGGTAGAGTTTGTTGATATCGCCGGACTGGTTGCCGGTGCAGCCAAAGGTGAAGGATTGGGCAACCAGTTCCTGGCCAATATCCGCGAATGTTCCGCCATTGCTCATGTCGTGCGTTGTTTTGAAGATAGCAACGTTACACATGTGGCCGGTCAGATCGATCCACTGGCGGATATTGAAGTGATTGATACGGAACTGATGCTCAAGGATATGGAAACCATGGATAAAGCCATGGAACGCGTTCAGCGGCAGACCAAGACCGGCAACAAGGACGCGCTGGCTCTGCTCTCGCTGTACGAAAAAGTTAAACAGAGGCTGGAAGACGGACATACCGTTCGGCGGCAGGGATTGAATGAAGACGAAACCGGGCAACTTAGAGACCTTTGTCTGTTGACTGGTAAACCGGTGCTGTATATCGCTAATGTGGATGATGCATCCCTGCCGGACGGTAATGCCATGGTGGATCATGTACGTCAGCATGCCTCGGAAGAGGATGCACGCGTAGCAATAATCTCGGCCCAGATTGAATCGGAACTGGTGGAAATGGACGACGATTCCAGAACTGAATTTCTGGCCGATCTTGGCCTCTCCGAGCCGGGATTGAACACGGTGATTCGTGAAGCCTACACGTTGCTGAACCTAATCACTTATTTCACGGCAGGCGTGAAAGAGGTGCGCGCATGGACAATTCATCGCGGCGACACGGCACCACAGGCAGCAGCAGTGATTCACACCGATTTTGAAAAGGGTTTTATCCGCGCCGAAACAATTGCCTATGATGATTTTGTAGCCAACCATGGTGAACATGGCTCCAGGGAAGCCGGCAAAATGCGTCTGGAAGGCAAGGACTATATTGTGCGCGACGGGGACGTGATGCACTTCCGCTTCAACGTTTAAACACGGCTATTCAAAAGATATTCACCGCAAAGTTGCGCAAAGGAGATTGATACAGAAGAACGTTGCTCCCTTTGCATCTTCTGCGGTGATAGTTTTTCTCATCTACCCAGACTTAAAACCAATCCTCGTGTGCGCCCCATCGCAAAAAGGTTTCATGGCGGAAGCGCCACAGCGGCACAATGCAGCCTTGGTTCCCTGAAAGATACATTCCCCGTCGGCCGTATGAATTTTTACCGGCCCTTCCAGCATCAGAGGGCCATTCTCCATGGGCGTAATGCGGAGTATTTCATCTTCTTTTATCTTTTCTTCCGAGGCCGGACAAGCTGGCGGTTTGTTGCCACTGGCTGAGAAGCCGATCTTCTCATGCCTTCCGTCACAATAAGGGGGGTGCCGGGTTGCTCCGCAACGGCAGAAAGCCACACGCGTATCGTTCA
>CAZEMN010000050.1:0-12415 GCA_964513335.1 uncultured Zetaproteobacteria bacterium
CGTGGCGAGACAGGCAGCGGAAAGGAGTTGGTGGCGCGCCTGTTGCATGCCCGGAGTCCTCGTCATGACGGGCCCTTTGTTGCTATCAATTGCGCCGCCATAGATGCGGAACGCCTGGAGTCCGATCTGTTTGGTCATGAAAAAGGCGCTTTTGCCGGCGCAATCCGGCGCAAACAGGGATGGTTTGAACGCGCCAATGGTGGCACATTATTTCTCGACGAAGTGGCGGGACTTCCCGCCAGCGTACAGGGCAAGCTGTTGCGTGTGCTGGAAACGGGAGAGTTTTCGCGGCGGGGAGGCGAAGCCGATCTCTCCAGCGATGTGCGGTTTATCTGTTCCACCAAGCAACCGCTGGAAACACTGGTGGAAGATGGCAGTTTCCGCGATGATCTGTATTACCGCATCAATGTCGTGAATATCACGGTACCGTCCTTGCGTGAGCATGCCGGAGATATTCCACTGCTGGCGGAACATTTTCTGGAACGAAAAGCGCTGATGTGCAACAAACCGACGGAGGGTTTTTCCAAAGCAGCCATGGAACAGCTGGTCGCATACAGCTGGCCCGGCAATGTGCGTGAACTGGAGAACGTGATTGAACGGGCTGTTGTACTGTCCGATGAAGCGCGCATCGAACAGATTCCATCACTGGAGGGCCCGCGTGGCCATGAGGATCGGGAAGACTTGCTTGATGCCTGGTTTGAACGCCTGCCCGAAGGCGGTGTGGATGCCGAGAGCTTGCTGGAAGAAGTCGAAAAAAATCTGGTGCTTGAAGCGCTGGCACGCAATGGCCAGGTCAAGGCAAAGGCCGGGCGCTGGCTGGGGTTTGGCGAGCGCACCAAGGATAAAATGCGTTATCTTTGCGATAAATATGATATTCACCCGGGGGAGGAAACTCAAGCATGAGAATGTGCACCTGCACTAACAACATAAATAAAGCCGCATATGGTTTTATTTATGTTGTTGCCAGTACATTATTCATACTGTTCATGCCGGTAACAGCCAGCGCTCAGGATAAGCAGGAGTATTTGTATCAGCGTGATGTCACTGTACCTGCTTATCAAACATTGCGTGAATTTTTCGACATGCCAAACAGACCGGGGAAATACGAGGTCACGCTGGTATCCGATTCCATGGGGCCACTGACATTCCGCATTCTGCGGGTGCGGGGCGAGCATGAACAGACGGTGAAACGCATGCGTAGCTATCACATGAAATCACATGAGTTTCAAGCGCCATTCAACAACCCGCGCGGCACGGATGACCTGATTGTGGAAATCGCCAATTCCAACCCGGCAGTAAACGCCAGGGTGTCCGTATACGTCGTCGAAGTGCCGTAGCCGGATTCTTGCGGAGGAAGTGTTGCGGGTTAGAGTGGCTCGCATGGTCTCCACCCGCTTCCTGAAAGTATGTGGCTTTATTTATGAAGGTCTTACAGTACGGTTGTTGATTGCGTGCCTGTTTTTCCTGTGGGCGGGGGAAGCAATGGCTGCCCCAGCCGTGTTCGATACGCCTGTTAGGGTACAGCTAAAATGGCGGCATCAGTTTCAGTTTGCCGGTTATTACGCTGCGTTGGAAAAGGGCTTTTATGCAGAAGAAGAATTAAATGTCCGCCTGATCGAAGGTGGGCCGGGAAGTGCGCCTGTCGATAAGCTGCTGGGCGGAAAGGTGGATTACGCCGTGGCTGATTCCGGTGCAATTCTGTACCGGGCCAAAGGCGAGCCCATCGTTGTTCTGGCCAGTATCTTTCAGCATTCACCATTGATTCTTCTATTCAAACAAGATTCAGGCATCTCAAATCTTTCCAGCCTGAGAGATAAGCGCGTAATGTTGCAAAAAGGGCATGTCACCGCTGCCGAAATACTTACCATGCTTGATGGCGCAAGCTTGAAAGTCGGCGATTTCAAGCGCCAGCAAACAAGCTTTGACATTCATGATCTGATCGAGGGCCGGACGGATGCCTTTGCGGCCTACAGCACCAATGAACCGTTTTTGCTGACAAAACTGGGCATTTCCTTCGGTATGTTCGGTCCCCGCGACTACGGCATTGATTTCTATGGCGACACATTGGTGACCACCGAAACCGAGCTAACGAATCATCCCGGTCGGGCCACTGCCTTCCGCCGCGCCACCATTCGCGGCTGGGAATATGCGATTGCCCACATGGAAGAAATCACCGATCTTATCAAACGTAAATATGATACACAGCACAAGTCGCGTGCACATTTGATGTTTGAAGCACAGGGCGTCCGCGATTTGATGATGGCCGATGTGGTGCCGGTCGGACTATCCAATCCGGGTCGCTGGCGGCAAATTGCAACGACATTTTCCCAAATGGGAATGAAGAATAAAGACATAAACTGGGATGTGTTTCTCTATCGGCAGAAGCCCGGTGTTGAAGCCTTTATCAAACAATATGCTTATGAACTGACGACCGGCATCACGCTGCTGACGCTGCTGCTGTTGGGTGGTTACGTCATACTGTTGTTGCGTAGCAGGGCAAAACTGAATCAGGTGCTTGAATCCATGCCCGTGCCGCTGTTTGTTACCCGTGTTGAGGACGGGTTGGTACTGTTGCTGAATGAGGCGACACGGTTATTTTCGCGGACACAGGAAGCCGGTCTTGATCTGAATGCGGTTGATTTCTATGAAAATCCGGAGGATCGAAAAAGACTTGCACGGCAAATCGCCGAGCAAGGCAAAGTCGAAGGTTATGAACTGGCCGTTCGCCGGGCCGATGGCAGTCCGGCGTGGATATCCCTGTTCTCACGCAGCATCCGTTTTGAAGGACAGGATGCGATTCTGACTGTCGTGCAGGATATTTCTGAAATCGTGCGTGCGCGCAAGACGCTTGAAGATATTAATCAGGAACTGGAAACACGCGTGTCCGAACGTACCTTTGCACTCATGGAAGCCAATGAAAACCTTAAAGCTGAAATGCTTGAGCACAACCGGTCTGAACGCGAACGCGAGCAACTCTTTGAGCAATTGGTACAGGCACAAAAAATGGAAAGTGTCGGTATTCTTGCTGGCGGTATCGCCCATGATTTCAACAATCTGCTGACCAGCATCATGGGCAATGCGGAACTGGCGCAAATGGATGCCAGAGGCGATCATTTAAATGAATATCTGGAGCCGATACTTAAGGCCTCCCATCGTGGCGCCAATCTTGTACGGCAAATGCTGGCTTATGCCGGCAAGGCAAGCGTGCAACGGAAAGAACTCGATCTTCGCGCACTGGTAAAGGAAATGACCGGGCTGATCCATGCCGGTGTGGACAAAAGGACGTCCGTGGATATCACGGGAGTGAATGCGGAAGAGGATTTGCCTGTCTGGATTCTGGGTGACCCGAATCAGGTGATACAGGTGATTATGAATCTGACCACCAATGCGGCGGAGTCCTATCAGGAAGAGGCGGGAAGCGTACGCATTGCCTGTGGCGTGATGGATGCGGATTCCGATTTTATTGATACATTGCAGTATCATGAAGGTATGCGACCGGGGCAGTTTGCCTGGGTTGAGGTGGCCGACCATGGTTGTGGCATGGATAAGGAAACGGCAGCGCACATCTTTGATCCGTTCTATACCACCAAAAAGGCCGGCACCGGGTTGGGCCTCGCGGCCATGCTGGGTATTGTGAGAGAACATGGCGGTGGCATCGCATTCACCAGCGATCCGGGCAAAGGTACGAGGTTCCGGGTGTTGTTTCCCACCGTGAAAAGTGATGCTGCTGCGCCACCGGAAACGGTCGGGACAGTGGGCACATGGAAAAAAGTCAATGGCATGGCGTTGATTGTGGATGACGAGCGAGTCGTTCGCGGTATCGGCCGGAAAATGCTTGAGCGTCTGGGCCTGTCCGTACACGAAGCGTCTACAGGCGAAGCGGCCGTGGCATGGTTCAGGGACCACGGAGACAAGGTAGACATCACGTTGCTCGATTTGTCCATGCCCGGTATGGATGGTGAACAAACGTTTCATGCCTTGCGTGAAATCAGACAGGATGCCCGGATTGTGTTGTGCAGCGGTTATACGGAAACCTGCGTGGCGGATCGGCTGCGCGAGCACGGTTTGAGAGGCTTTATCAGCAAGCCTTACTCCTTCAATACACTCTCCAATACACTACAGGGATTGCTGGACTGACTTACTGTCCCCCCCTGCTCTTGTATTGCCACCTTTTTAACCCCATATAAATGGTGATCAGCACTTCCCTGGATAAGGAGATCACACCATGGATATGAACCGTATGACACAAAAGGTGCGTGAGGCTCTGGCGGCGGCACAAACACTGGCGGTGCGTCTCAACCATCAGGAAATAGATGGCGAACATGTGCTGGCGGAATTACTGGCGCAGCAGGACGGGTTGGCTCCGCGTTTGCTGGAGCGCATGGAAATACAACCGGAGGCGATAGCGTCCCGTGTTCAGGATGCACTGAAAAGACGGCCAAAGGTAACGGGTCAGGCTACGGGTGGCGTGTACATGACCCAGAGGTTAAATCAGCTTTTTATCCGGGCGGAGGATGAAGCCAAAACACTTAACGATGAATATATTTCGGTTGAACATCTGCTGCTGGCTTTTATTGCCGAGAAAAAAGAAACCGAAGCCGGACGTATATTTCACGATGCCGGTATTACCAGAGACCGGTTTCTCAAGGCTTTGGAGAAAGTGCGCGGACACCAGCGGGTAAGCAGCGACGATCCCGAAGCATCGTACGATGCACTGAAAAAATACGGTTCCGATCTGGTTGAGATGGCACGATCCGGCAAGCTTGATCCGGTGATCGGACGGGATAGTGAAATCCGCAGCGTGATTCGCATTCTCTCCCGCAAGACCAAAAACAATCCGGTGCTGATTGGCGAACCGGGTGTCGGCAAGACCGCGATTGCCGAAGGGCTGGCGCAACGCATCCTGAACGGTGATGTGCCGGAAGGCTTGAAAAATCGGACGATTTTTTCGCTGGATATGACGGCGCTCATGGCAGGTGCCAAGTACCGGGGCGAATTTGAAGAACGATTGAAGGCGGTACTGAAGGAAATCAAAGAAGCCGAAGGGCGGATTCTTCTATTCATTGACGAATTGCATACCATTGTCGGCGCCGGGCGTACGGAGGGTTCAACCGATGCCGGTAATATGCTCAAGCCGATGCTGGCACGCGGTGAATTGCACTGTATTGGCGCCACCACACTGGATGAATATCGCCAACATATTGAAAAGGATGCGGCGCTGGAACGGCGTTTCCAGCCGGTGTTGGTCGATGCTCCCAATGTTGAAGATACCATTTCCATTCTGCGAGGCCTGCGTGAACGTTTCGAGGTACACCATGGCGTGCGCATTACCGATACGGCGCTGGTGGCCGCTGCCACACTATCAGATCGTTATATCTCCGACCGTTTTTTACCGGATAAGGCCATTGATCTGATCGATGAAGCATGCGCCTCAATTCGTACCGAGATTGATTCCATGCCGGCCGAACTGGATGAGATTACGCGCAAAACCATGCGTCTGGAGATTGAGGAAACGGCGCTGAAGAAGGAAAAAGACGAAGCCAGCCGGTCGCGTCTCACCGAGTTGCGTAAAGAGTTGGCCAATCTGAAGGAGGAACGTGATGCCATGCGCGCCCGGTGGGAGCAGGAAAAGGCGTCCATTGGCGAGGTGCAGCAGTTACGTGAGCAGATTGAACAGACCAAACACGACATTGAAGCCGCCGAACGCGCCTATGATCTGAACAAGGTTGCTGAGCTCAGGCATGGCATCCTGCCCGGACTGGAAAAAAAACTTGCGGAACTGGAGTCCGCGGGCGAGAGAAAAGAATCCAGTCTTTTGCAGGAGGAAGTGACCGAGGATGAAATCGCGCAGGTCGTAGCCCGCTGGACGCATATCCCTGTAACAAGGCTCATGCAGGGCGAACGTGAAAAACTGCTGCACCTGGACGAGGAACTGCACAGGCGCGTCATCGGTCAGGACGAGGCGGTCAAGGCCGTGGCTGATGCCGTACTGCGTGCAAGGGCAGGCGTGAAAGATCCGAAACGCCCGATTGGTTCTTTTATTTTCCTCGGACCGACAGGTGTTGGGAAAACAGAACTGGCAAGATCGCTGGCTGTGGCATTGTTTGATTCGGAAGAGGCGATGATCAGGCTCGATATGAGCGAATACATGGAAAAGCATGCCGTTTCAAAGCTGGTTGGCGCACCACCCGGTTACGTTGGTTTTGAGGAAGGCGGGCAGCTTACGGAGGCGGTGCGCCGTAGGCCCTATGCAGTATTGCTGCTCGATGAAATTGAGAAGGCACATCCGGATGTGTTCAATATCCTGTTACAATTACTGGATGATGGGCGGTTGACGGACAGCCACGGCAGAACGGTTAACTTCAAGAATACGATTGTCATCATGACCAGTAATATTGGCAGCGATGTCCTGCTTTCGGGTATTAATGCCAAGGGGGAAATCGCTGAGGTCGCCCGGAACGAAGTGCTGGCAGAACTTTCCGCACACTTCCGCCCCGAGTTTCTCAACAGGTTGGATGATATTGTCCTGTTTTCACCACTTTCACAGGATGAGATCACACAGATCGTAGACTTGCTGGTGGCAGAAGTGGGCAAACGATTGTCCGAACAGAGGATAACGCTTGTTATTACGGATGCTGCGCGGTCGTTAATTGGCCGGGAAGGTTACGATCCCGTGTTTGGCGCGCGCCCCCTGAAACGATTTATACAAAAAGAGGTGGAAACACCCATTGCACGGGTGTTGCTGGCAGCTGGAGGTGAGCATGAAACCGTGACGGTAGACGAACAGGGTGGTCGCCTGGACGTGCATATCCGGTGATTATTCGTCATCCATCAAAGAATATTTCCCACTCCAGGGTTTTGGGGGGCGGTGGTGCACGAGGGGTGCATTTTTTCCCTCTGGCGGAGGCGAAGTGTTATTTCATACTTGCGCTAAAGGCGGACTTGCAATAGCAAGCTGCCTCCAATTTTCAAGAGGGGGTATAAATGATGAAGAAATTATTGATGCTTGCAGTTGCTGCTACGGTTGGAATGATGTCCATGTCTACAACGGCAACGGCGGGCGGCTTTAATGTCAAGAAATGCAAGTCTTGTCATGCCGTAAGCAAGAAGAAGGTTGGACCAGCATGGAAAGATGTAGCAGCAGCGTATGGTGATGAAGCTACTCTGACAAAGGTTTTTAAAGATGGTTTTAAGAAGGGGGATCGCAAGCTCGCTGCTTCAAACAAGAAGTGGGCAAAGAAAGCCGGAATGATGACGGGCCAGTATAAAAAACTTATCAAAGGCCACGATGAAGAAGCAGCTCACGCGCTTTTTGAAGCTGTAAAAAATGGCAAGATTTAGCGATTACTGATATTTTTTTAGGTTAAAAAAGGGCAGCCTTCAGGCTGCCCTTTTTTCTAACATTGACGCGAGTCTCCTAGCATTCGTGCACGGCCATGCTGAACCGCCGGGAACGCTTTGAATACCATATCCCCGAAACCTTTGAGACCGGTATCATGCTGACCGGGCTGGGGGCCAAGTCGTTGCTCGCCGGTCAGGCCCTGCAAATCCCTTCCGGGGCCTTTGGCTTTTCCTGATGACTGCGTTTCTCCCCAAAGGGTGCAATTATTCCCTCTGGTCATATGCAGGGGGATATTCCCATACTTGCACCGTGGGCGGACTTGCGGTAGCAAGCTGTCTCCAATTCTAACAGGAGGGTTATTCTGATGAAGAAAGTATTGATGATTGCGGCAAGCGCCGCGTTTGTGCTCGGCATCAGTGGTTTGACGGCTACGGATTCCAATGCCGCTGCATGGACTAAGTGCAAGGCTTGCCATAATTTTACGGCCAAAAAGAAAGTGGGGCCGGGTCTGGCTGGTGTGTTTGGCCGCAAGGCAGGTGCTGATCCAAAATTCAAGTATAAATATACCAAGTATGGCAACGGCTGGAGCTGGGATGAGGCACATCTGAAGAAATGGATGTGCAACTCCAAGAAAGCGGTCAAGGAGTTCACCGGCAACAAGAAGGCCAAGACCAAGATGCCGCCACAGAAGGTGTGTGATCCTGCTGCACAGGATGAAGTTATTGCCAAGCTGAAATCTGTTTCTTAAAGCGGATACTCAAGTGATTCAAGGGCGGCCTTCGGGCCGCCCTTTTTCGTTGGGGTGTTCGAAGCTGGTGGCGTGAGCGTCGCCGCCCTGTTCCAGGTCGAAACCAGGCCGCGTTTACACCATAACCGTGCTATATCCGCGCCGGCACACCTTGCGGACTGACCGTCCAGTGGTTCACCGCATGATTTTATTTATGAAAATATTAGTATCTCTCGATAGTTATATGCGTTGGCTAAAATTAATTCCACGCAAATTATTTTTCAAAGCGGTAATTACGCTCCATTTCAACCAGGTGGGCGATGAGTTCTGAATGTGCCTGCACATGGAGAACATACCGGGGCACATTCCGTTCTACCGACCGCGCCATAAAAGGTTCGCCCCAGAAACTGAGCAGGCATTCCGGTCTGCCACTTGTTCCTTTATTCGAGATGATTAGTGAAATGGATTCATCGATGGTGGTCCAATGTACGGTGACCTTGTCGCCGCCGTCGCACGCATTGACCTTGGGCATGACCTCTGTGTCCCAGAGCGTTTTTTCACTTTTATCCAGAACAAATTGAATGGAGTTTACCCGTGAATTTTCAATGGCTGGGCGAAGCAGCGCGTCGAACAGAGGCTGCGGCTTGAACATGGAAAGACAGACATGAAACCATGTCATATCTCCATGCGCCTGAGCGGAAAATTGTGTGCTGGCTTCGCGGAGTTGGGACGGACCAATAAGAATGATATCCGGAGGGACAAGGCTGGTCTGGATACGTTGCAGAGTGTCTCGATTCGTTTCAATGATTGTTTGCATCTTTTCATGGGTCTGGTCACGCCGTAAGTCGCGGATAAACAGGATGGCAATCAGGATAACCGTCAGCGATATCATGACATCATCATCCACCATATGCAGCCGATGCAGCAACAGCGCCGCGGCAGCAGCGACAATACCGATAACCAGGTCCAGTTCGATGGTGAGCAGCTTTTTCAGTGACAATGACACTTTATAGATTTCTCCGATTTTTCAGGTGCTGCGCACGACTTTGAAATAAAAGGGGGTGTAGCGCAAGGCCCAGAGGAAAAAAATCAGCACCCAGGCCACGCCTGAAAAATAGATACCAATTTCGAACTTCGGCCATGTTTCGCTTAACAGGCCACAACCTACACGCAACAGGGGTACGATCTGAAATGCGAGGAAAAGGCGGGTAGTCCAGGCATCGGCAAGCACGGGCTGGCCGGCGTGACCGAGCGTTATCCGCGTGACCATACCCAGAAGCAGGGTACCGAAGCCCCCGACAACGAGAGCGTGCAGCGCTGCCTGCTCCAGACGCAGCCAATTTTCGCCGCTCAGCCATTCGGCCAGATTGATGCCGGCAGAAAGCAGAAAGGCGAGTGGAAACCAGAACAGTGCCCAGTGCAGAACGGATCGGATGGCGTAGGGCTTCCGTCGCCAAATACGCCATTGCCAGCACTGGTGACCGACCACAAAGAAAAGCCCGAAATCAGCCAACCAGTACCATGCGTGAAGATCCATAATCATCAGCAGCATGCGCGCGAGGGAGAATGCCAGCATGAAATGCAGGCCGAAACGGTCGCGAACGACATCATGCCCGCTTGTCGCCGTGAAGAGCGGTGCCATGCGGTAGGCGACCGCATAGATGGTAGGGAATAGAAAGCCGTAAATTCCGATTGCCTCAGCTGCTATTCCCCAGAAATAGCTACCTCCCCAGGCATATGCCGCAAGAGCCAGCGATCCTGGACAGGCGAAGGCCACGCCAATCCACATGAACACGGGCATCTGCTTATGCGCATACCCGGACCGCAGCAGCATGCGCAGCAGCTCAAAGGTAAGCCAGACATTGCTGATCACGGCAAGCCCGACCCCGACTCGCATCCATGCCTCGCCCGCGTAAAGGCTGAAAGAGAAAAGCACGGCGGCAACAAAGAAACAGAGAAACATCGGGACATAACGCCGGGGCGTGAGCGGAGGTGTGCTCAGCAAGCGCGGGAAAACGGTCAGCAAAAAGCCGAAAAAAAAGAATGGAAAGAAGAAGTAAATCATCTGCGCCATGTGCATGCGTGCCTGCGCAAGCGGCAAGGCATAAGGCATGATATCCAGTAGATGCAGCAACCACATGGTGATGGAAAGCAGGGCAAAGATGGTGCCACCCAGAAAAAACGGACGGTGTACGTCGGAAAACAAGGCATACCAGATGTTCATACCGTTAATATTCTTTTCCATGGATACCCTGCTTTGATATGTATCAATCCCGTAGGCAACTCAACCGGTACGCAGTATGCGCTTTGTATGCCACGATTTGGACCAGTATTTTACTGGTACGGGTAACATTGGGGGCGAAAAGGATATTCGAAACCGCTAGCCTGGACTATTCATAAATCGCCATGATGTTTGTGCCGAACCTTTGTCCGTAACGGATTCTGAGGAAGGAGTGCGTAGCCATGCATACGGATGACCGATCAGGTGAATTGCGCCAAGGTGAATGCCGCTTGCGGCAAAGAGGGTACCCTGGGGTATTGCGCAAGAGAGTATCCCCTGGGGGATGAAGAATTCGATGTGGACAAAGGAACAAGCAAGGACACGGCAGCATTTATGAATAGTTCAGGCTAGCATTCAGACTATGGCTATCGTTAACCGCAAAGCACGGCATGATTATCACATCCTGGAAACCTTTGAAGCCGGCATGATTCTGACCGGTCCGGAGGTCAAATCCATTCGTGCCGGTCAGGCCAGCCTGGCCGAGGCGCATTGCATTGTCCGCAATGGCAAGGTCCTGCTCATCGGTTGCCACATCAATCCATTCAGACCGGCGGCGATGCATAATCCCGGTGACCCAAGCCGTACGCGCGAATTGTTATTGCACAAGGCCGAAGTGCGTAAGCTGATCGGTAAATTGCATGAAAAAGGGCTGACCCTTATTCCGCTTAAATTGTTCTTCAATGAGCGTGGCTATGCCAAGCTGAACCTGGGCCTTGCCCGTGGCAAGAAACTGTATGACAAACGGCAGGCGATGAAGGAGCGGGATGTGAAGCGCGATCTTGCCCGTAATTACAAGGCCCGGTAGGCAAAACATGAATTGGGGGCTGCTCAGAACTATTATCATTCTGCCCGGTTCGGCGCTGGTGTTCATTCCGGCTGCAATCCTGTGGGCAACCGGTAACACACCCTACGCTGCTTCCATGCCTGATGCTGGCCTGATTTCTTTCTGGTTTAGCCTGATACTCCTCTGCCTCGGCCTTGTGTTGGCCTTTTGGACCGTGCGCCTGCTTTTGACATACGGTGAAGGTACGCCAGCGCCCTGGGATCCGCCGAAAAAACTGGTGGTCCGCGGGCCGTATCGCTATGTACGCAATCCGATGATTACGAGCGTTATGTTTATGCTGCTGGCCGAAGCCCTGCTGTTTCGTTCCTGGCCTCTGGCTGGATGGCTGATTATCTTCTTTCTGGCCAATGCCATCTATTTCCCGCTGGTAGAGGAAAGGGGACTTAAAAAGCGCTTCGGTGAAGATTATCTGCAATATCAGGCTAACGTTCCGCGTTGGCTTCCGAGAATGATGTCATGGACACCGCCACCCGAAAATCATGAGCACTAATGAAGAGCATTTTGATACTGCCACTTTTGCGGCTGGCTGTTTCTGGGGCGTGGAAGCCGCTTTCCGCAAGACACCGGGCGTGGTGGATGCACGCGTGGGGTATTGCGGTGGCCATGTGCCAAGGCCGTCGTATGAGCAGGTATGTGCAGGTATGACAGGACATGCAGAGTCCATTGAAGTCCGTTTCGATCCGGCTTTGGTAAGCTATGAGGCCTTACTTGATGTCTTCTGGAATTGCCACGATCCCACGCAACTGAACCGTCAGGGGCCGGATACTGGTAGTCAGTACCGATCCGTGATTTTTTATCACAACGAAGCGCAGAAAGAGATTGCGCTGGCGTCACGCGATGCACGCCAGCAGCACTTTGAGGCGCCCATTGTTACCGAGATCGTTGCTGCTTCTCCTTTCTATCCTGCGGAGGAATATCACCAGCGTTATCTGGAAAAACGAGATTCGCGGTGATTCATGGTACGGGGTCGCAGAAACCCAATTATTCCATACCCATGCGCGACGAGGTTAACAATCGGTTGGGTACTGATGCTTCCAGGGTGAAAAGGAAGGAAATCTGCTGGACGGATAATTATTTTACCAAGCCGGTGACCCGATTTATCCAATCCCTGCTATGAAATAAAAAACGGGAGGCATTTGCCTCCCGTCAGATTGGTTGCCGGATGTGGCTTAGCCCGGATTTTTCATGAGTCCACGCAAGCAGAGGTAATTGGGAAGCTTT
>CAZEMN010000051.1:0-12135 GCA_964513335.1 uncultured Zetaproteobacteria bacterium
CATGTTGGACAAGCCCTTTAGATTTTCAGGCTCATTTCATATTGGAAAAGGCTGAGTATTGCCCGTACAGTAAAGTTGCACTATGGTTCCGGCATGCGCGCTCTGGCCTTGATCGCTTTTTTGGGACTACAATTGTCCATGTTCACATGTGGAATTGATATTCACGTAGACCGCATGGATGGTACAACAAGCCAGATTGCCCATGTGTACAATGGTACAAATGATCAGGGAACAGGTTTGATGGATCGGGTATGCCAGATTCATGCATCCCATGTGTTTACGGATCAGAAGCCCTTTATCATGAGTGACTCCGAAACATTTCCTGAACGAATTTATCACTTGGCAACACTAAACCTCGTTAACGTACCACATCTGATCGAACACCCTCCAAGATTTTTGCATAGCTGAGATTCGGGTTTGGCCCGGAAGGTTCGTAAACTGCCGTAACAATCGCGCATGTTTGTAAATAACACTTCAGATTAAGCAGATTATCGGGGCTTTTATACCCAGATTGTGGTACGTGCCAGACACCTTATCTCAGCTTCCCCACTCTTTTAATATCTCATCACAGGGGGAAACTGTGCGAATTTATCATATTATCCTGGCGTGCTCGGGGCTATTGCTTCTACAGCAGTCCGCGTATGCCGAACCGATTACACTTGAAGAAGCCATGCAGCAGGCGGGTGATGTGCACCCCGAAGTGCGCATGGCCGAGCAGGGCGTCGCGGCGGCCCAAGGCATGTTGACCGAGAAGTCGGCCTATGCCTACAACCCGGAAGTGTCGATTGAACCGCAGCGCAGGCGGCTGGCGGACCGAAGCAATATTACTGCCGATTACTATGTCACCCTGTCGCAGGGAATCGAAATTCCCGGCAAACGCTCCAGCAGGAGCAAGGCGGCCAGAGCCATTCTGGATGTGGCGGAAAAAAGCACCGAAGCTGTACGCCAGCGACGCATGATTGCGGCTGCGCGGGCGGCGGCAATGCTGGATTTTGCCATCCGGACGGAGAATGCTCGCCAACAACAGCAGGATATTATGCGCCAATTGCTGGGGGCCGTGAAGCAGGGTTTCAAGGCTGGCGAAAAGAATATGCTGGATGTCAATCTCGCCCGTGCATCCTTCGCCAATTCACTATCTCTGGCATCCAGGGCAAAGCAGTTCCGGCTGCAAGCCGATCAGGACATGGCCAATGCCCTGGGTCTGCCGGGTAAAAGAAGGCATGGACTTCGTGTGATCCTTCCCTCCCTGAATCCAACATGGGAACCGCCCGGAAACGCTGTAGATCTGGCGTTGTCTTCCCGGCCGGATATCCAGGCCGTGAAGGCCAACACCAGGGCGGGCGAAGCCCAGGCACGACTGGCAAGCCTGAACCGTGTTCTCGACCCCACACTCAGCCTGCTGGCAGGACGGGATACAAATGATCGCGTCATCGGTTTTGGCGTGAACATTCCTCTTCCTGTACTCAATTCGCATATCGGCGCCTACAAGGCGGCAATCGCCGAGCGCGAACGTGCGCGAGACATGGAGCAATGGAGCATCGTAAAGCTGAAACGGGAAGTGACCACCGCCATCAGTGAGTATGAGGTGGCGGCCCGAGCTCTTACCAATTTCCGGCAGGGACAGGGAGAAGCGGCGGAAGAAAACATTCGCCTGGCCCAGATTGCCTATGAAAACGGTGAAATGGATCTCTCCGACCTTGTCATCTATCTCGACCGCAGCCTGCAGGCGCGTATTACCCGGCTGGAGCTATTCAACCAGACGTGGCAAGCCCGCATCCGCGTGGCCGAAGTACTCGGCCACCCCAAATATCTTCTCGAAGGAAGCCAACAATGAAATCACAAATAATCTTAATCATGGCATTTGTACTTTTGGTGAGTTCTCCCGCAATTGCCGGAGAGCAGGGCCATGATCAGAAAGGTGCTGGCCACGCTCATGAAAAGCATGGCGATCATGAAGAAGGTGGAGCGGTTAAGCTGACGCCTGCACAGATCAAACAAGCGGGCATTGAAACGGAAATCCTGAAGCTTCGACCAAGAATTCAGACAATCAATGGACCTGGAAGCGTGACTTTCAATACTTATAAACTGGCGGATGTCACCACTCTGGTCGATGGCGTCGTTCATGCTCGCCATGTGCGTCTGGGTGATAAGGTCAAAAAAAGGCAAAAGCTTGTGACCCTCACCAGTTCAGCGCTGGCACAGGCCGAAGCCGATTATCTGAGATCTGAAGCTGAACATCGCAAAAGCAAACTTGACCTGAAACGGCTTGATGGTCTGGCGAAAGAGAAAATCATTTCTCAAGCGCGTCTTCAGCAAGCAATCAGTATTCATCAGGCTGCCCATGCGAACCTTGCGGCTTCCCGTGCTGCGCTGGCCTCTTACGGTTTATCCAGAGGAAAGATTGATTCACTGATTAATTTAAGCCAATACGGTCAGCTAACACTTTATGCTCCAGGTTCAGGAACGATTGTGGCCGATGATTTTCGTATCGGGCAACATGTTGCAGCCGGTGCGTTGCTCATAAAGATTGCTGATGAAAGGACCGTGTGGGTTGAGGCCAAGGTTCCCGAATCGCAACTTTCCCAAATCCGGCCAGGTCAGAAGGCGCGCATCCGAAACAAGTCGCAATCAAAAGTTTTTTATGGACATGTGGCCAATATTCACCGCCAATTGGATCCGGTAACTCGCACCGGTGGTGTTCGCCTTGAAGTGGAAAACCTCAACGATGCCTTACAACCCGGCATGTTTGTCGAAGCCAGCATCGCGGTAGGCAACGGAGAACCCGTACTTCTGGTTCCCGAGACGGCCATTCAGCGCCAGGGAAGTGAGCTGATTGTCTTCGTTGAAGAAGAACCGGGAAAATATGAGCGCCGGGAGGTGAAGGTAGGCAAAGCATCCATGGGTCTTGTTCCAATTCTTGATGGCGTGAAAGAAGGTGATTCTGTTGTCATTAACGGTGCATTCATTCTGGCATCAGAGTTGGCAAAAGCCGGCTTTGAAGCCCACAACCACTGAGGGGCCCCAATCATGTTCTCAAAACTGATTGATGTGGCGATTAACAACCGCTTCCTGATTCTTTTATTGTTACTGGGTTCGATGGGCTATGCAATGTTTGTTGTGCCGAAGTTGAATCTGGATGCCTTTCCCGATGTTACCAATGTCCAGGTGACGATCAATACCGAAGCTCAGGGCCTGGCCTCTGAAGAGGTGGAGCAGTTGATCACCTATCCGATTGAGGCCGTTATGTATGCATTGCCGGATGTTGAAGAGGTGCGTTCTATCTCCAAGACAGGCCTTTCCGTTATCACTGTTGTGTTCAAAGAAGGAACAGATATCTACTTTGCCAGACAACTGGTGTTTCAGAAACTTCAGGACGCTCGTCAGAACGTTCCGGTATGGGCCGGGACACCCAAAGTCGGGCCGAACACCTCCGGACTGGGTCAAGTATTCCAGTATATTATCAAGGCAGACCCGGGAGCCGGTTTTGATGCACTCACACTCAGGGCGCTGAACGACTGGGTGGTGAAGCTGATGCTGATGCCGGTTGGGGGCGTGACGGATATTCTTTCCTTTGGTGGTAAGGTGCGCCAATATCAGGTGCAGTTTAATCCCGAACAGTTGCTTTCTTACAAGTTGCACGTCAATGATGTGGTGAAAGCCATTGAGGCTAATAATCGCAATGCCGGTGGCTGGTATCTGGCGCAAGGTGACGAGCAGTTGGTGGTTCGTGGCGTTGGCTGGGTTCCCGGTGGTAAAGACGGGCTTAAAGCCATTGCCGCAATCCCGGTCAAAACAGTCAACGGTACGCCTGTTCGCATACGTGATTTGGCGACAGTGACCTTTGGCGGTGAAATTCGCCAAGGGGCTGTCACGATGGCGGAACGTGCCGAAGACGGTAGCATCAAAAACCTTGGGGAAGTCGTTGTCGGCATTGTGCTGAAACGATTTGGCGCCAATACGAAGAATACCATTGATGATGTGAAAGCACGGCTGGATATTGTGCAAAAGGCACTGCCTGAGGGTGTCATCATTCAACCGTTCTATGACCAGTCAGATCTGATCAACAAAGCGGTATGGACGGTGGAAAAAGCCCTGATGGAAGCCTTTGTGCTGATCGTCGCCGTACTATTTCTGTTTCTGATGAATATACGCGCAGCAACACTGGTGTTGCTGTCGGTGCCCGTTTCTATCCTGGCAGCGCTTGCAGTGATGCAGCACTACGGCATTTCGGCCAATCTGATGAGTCTGGGTGGGCTGGCTATTGCTATTGGTATGATGGTGGATGGATCCGTAGTCATGGTAGAGAATATTTTCAACCACCTGGAAAAAACACCAAAGGGGGATCACGGTATCGCCCTGCGTATCACCACGGCCTCAAAAGAAGTGGCGCGCCCGGTAGTGTTTGCAGTATCGATTATTTTGCTGGTCTTCACCCCCCTCTTTGCACTGGAGGGCGTGGAAGGCAAGATGTTTACACCGATGGCGTTGTCCATCTGTTTCGCCATGTTTGCATCATTACTTGTGGCAGTTTTTGTGATGCCGGTACTGGCAACCTATGTGTTTACCAAAGGCGTAGTCCACAAAAAGAGCCCTGTATTGGCACCCATTGCCCGTGCTTATCATGGCCTGCTTAAATCTTCCCTGAAGGCTCGTAAAACAGTGATTGGTGGTGCGGCAGTGGCCTTTGTGATAACGCTTTTCACGGTTCCGTTTCTCGGCACCGAGTTTGTGCCTGAACTGGAAGAGGGAACCCTTGCCATTCGCGTAACACTGGCTCCGTCTTCTTCACTTGAGTTTGCCAAAAACATGGGTGAAAAACTGGAGCAGGTTCTGATTCAGAATTTTCCTGAGGTGACGTACGTTTCAGCTCGAACAGGGCGCGCGGAAATTGGTGGTGACCCGGAACCCGTATCCAATGTGGAGCTTTTTGTCGGTCTGAAACCGGTTGCTGAATGGACCAGTGCGAGCGCCAGGATAGAGCTACAGAAGCTAATGCGCGAAAAGATGGAGGTGGTTCCGGGTGTGCTGATCGCCTTTACGCAGCCCATCGCCATGCGTGTCGATGAGTTGATATCCGGTGTTAGGGCGGCACTGGCCATCAAACTTTTTGGGCCTGATTTGAAGGTGTTGGCGAAAAAGGGTAAGGAAATCGAAGCACTTACAAAAAAGGTCGAAGGCACCCGCGATGTGGCCATGGAGCAAATTGAGGGTGAAGCTCAACTGGCCATTCGCCCTGATCGTGGCAAACTCGATCGTTATGGCATCCCGGTGGATGATGTGATGTCTCTGGTTGCGGATGCCATTGGTGGCGCAACCGCCGGACAGGTAATTCAGGGCAATGAGCGCTACAATATCTATGTGCGGCTGGCCAAAGACTATCGTAACAGTATCGAAGCTATTGGTAGCCTGATTCTGCAAGCACCGGATGGTGCCTGGGTTCGACTCGAAGATGTGGCTGTCATCAAGGTGGAACAAGGTCCTCCCATGATCAGGCGTGACGATGTTCAACGGCGCGTGGTGATTCAGAGCAATGTTGAAGGACGCGATATGGGCAGCCTTGTGGCCGAGTTGGATCAGCGCATTCAAAGTGATGTCAATTTGCCGCCAGGTTATAGCGTGGTGTTTGGCGGTCAATTTGAGAATCAGCAGCGGGCGCAGGCCAAGTTGATGATTGTTGTGCCCTTGTCACTGCTGATGATTTTCCTGTTGCTCTATTTTATGTTCAACTCACTGGGGCAAGCAGCTCTGATCATGCTCAATGTTCCGATGGCATTGATTGGCGGAATTCTGGCACTATTTATTTCGGGGCAATATCTATCCGTGCCATCCAGTATCGGTTTTATTGCGTTGTTCGGAGTGGCTGTGCTTAATGGCGTGGTGCTGGTCGATGCGATTAACCGGCATTTTGGTGACGGTAGTGATGTGGATGAAGCCATTTGTCTGGGTGCCGAGAGCCGTTTAAGACCAGTGTTGATGACTGCCATGATTGCGGGTCTCGGCCTTGTTCCTCTGTTGTTGGCAACTGGTATTGGCTCGGAAATCCAGCGTCCACTGGCAACCGTAGTCGTCGGCGGTCTTGTTTCCTCTACAGTCCTGACGTTATTCGTATTGCCCTGTCTGTATGCATTTTTCAGTAGTGAAAAACATCCGGGAGAGTCATGAAATTAACCTGTCCATTCATATCAAGCGAATTTACGGGATAGGGCACTAGGGTTTGTAACAGGCCAGGCCCTAGTTTGTTCCAAAAAACCCGGTGGCCTCAGGCCAGTTTCCCAAGAGCCTGGATTTCCGTATGCCACGTTCATCCCGGATTTGCAGATTTCCTCCAAGCTCCCCGTTCGGATGCAGAAAGGCATTGCCGGTGATTTGTTTTGTTCCGGTTTCCAGTTGCATGCGTGTGAACTGCAAAACCCTGTGCTCCAGATTGAAACGTGTGGTGAAGCGCGAAAAGGGGACATTCTCTCCTGTTTCCATACGCAAATCTCCGGCAGCAATCGTCAGTTTCTTGTTAACGGGTTGCCAGTGCCCATGTTGAATCTCGATGTCACCGTTGCCCCGCCATGCTGATTTCGTATGCCAGGGAAGTTCGCCCTCCAGATCAGCGTTCAGATACATATAGCCATCCAGCTTGGCGCCAAGGGCTTCGGAGAACCCTCGAAGCTTATTAAGCCGGACAATGGCCATGCGCACAGGTCCTGAAAAGTGGACGGATTCGGGAGAGAGAATGAGGGATATCTTCGGGCTCTGGATGCTGCCGCCAGCCAGTTTGCCACGCACTTTTCTGAGCGTGATGTGGTTGCCCCTGGTGCGGTATGCGCCATGCAGTCCACCCCATGTGTTTCCCATCCAGTCCAGGTCGATGCTGCGCAAACGCCCATGCAATTTGGCTTGACCCAGCCATGCGGGCAATGCATCACCTTGCTTCCATGATAATGCGGCATCCTGCAGGTTTATGCTGCCTTGCCTGGAAGCCAGGTTGATGACGCCATCCAGACGCGCATGTTGGCTGGTGGTTTTCCAACGCAGATTCTGCGTAGAAAGCACGCCATTCCAGATGTTAACCAGCCCGTCCCAGGTGTTTTCCTTCGGGCCAAATGCATCAAGTTGCAGGCTTGCGCCGGCTTTAGAGAACCAGTCCGTCACAGGGATTCCGGCCACAGGTTGAACATGGCTGAAGTGGCCACGAATGGCACCGTGCCAGTCCTTCATGGAATCGGGAAAAATAATTCCATTTTGTTTCAGCTTTGTCAGGTCAATCCGAATTTGTTCAGCCGAGGTATATCTGGTTTTCCCTTGCCCGATCACCCATTGCATTTGTTCGGCACGACTGTCTCCCAGATCCATATTCCGGATGGAGAAAAGCGACCTGTTCCCACGCGTGTCAAGCTGTGCCGTTATGTTGGCACGGACACCCCTGGGTTTTTCAAAGTACCTGGCGTAGGCGAGCCGTGCCTGACTGCCATCAACCGAGAAGCCAATCTCTGTGTGTCCGGGATCCATGGATGCATGAACTTCAGCGTTGAGGATGCCTTTACCCCGAATATCGGGCGCCATTCCATTCAATTTAAGCAGAATATTGGCGAATGGAACCCATCCGTTGGCCATGTTTCTGACATGCGCATCGAGGTTCCATTCCTGAGCTGACCTGTGAAACCTCTCCAGTGCAATGTCACCGCTTTCGTCAGCCGGTTGAAAATGAACATTTTCCAATTCAAAATGTCCGGGGGCGCGGTAAAGCGCTTTCGGTACGGAGACTGTGGTGTCGGGTACGGAAATATCTGACCACGAAACATGATGTGAAGCCAGTTTTCCCTTGGCTGACCATTGCCCGTTTTTCCATGAGATCGATGCTTTTGCATCCAGTGTTCCCTTGACCGGAATATTCAGATTCATCGCTTTAGAAATCAGTGGAACTTCCGCGTTGCGGGTATCGATTCCGAAATTACAGCCCTTGCCATGGGTGCAATCTCCGGTGGTTGAAAACATGGCGTTTTGTCCAATTTGCAGAAATGCATCATGCCAGTTTAATCGTTGCAATCCCGTGCCTTCCACCTTACCGCGCCAGGTAATGGGTGGCATATTCTTAAGGCTTGCATGGATTTCTGCGTCCCCAAACAGGTTCCATTCCCGGCTGGTATTCGCATCAAAGGTGAGTGAGGTCTCAAAGCTGTCATAAGCGGGTTGAGGGAGCGCCAGTCCAGCGAGGAAGCCGTTCAGGAGAATATGTTTGGCCTTCAGTTTTCCGAAAGCCGATCTGCGTCCCTGTGCATCATACCGGATGCGCCCCTGTGTTGCGAGGTCTCCACCAAAGAGTTTGCTTTGCACTTCCCATGTTAACTCCTGTTCCCTGCTGATTCGGCGAACAGTGCCATCAAAATCCTGTGCAGCAATTTTACCGGTTATTCGAATACGGCCCTGCCGTATACGTATCCGTTTCAATGGTTTCGGCAAGGTTGTCATGGCAAGGTTTTTCATTTGTGGCGGTTTGGAAAAATCCAGTACAGGACGGATAATTTCGACAGATTTTATGCTGGTTTTCCCATGCAATAAATGCCACACCGATAATCCCAGACGTATGCTATCCGCATGCAGATGCCATATCTGTTTCTCTGACTGAATATCTACATCCTGAATGCGCAGGCTAAGGCCCTGGAGCAGACTTAAGGATGCCGATCCGATTCGAATTTTCTGTCCGGACCATTGTTGCCATTGCAATTGAACGGAGGCGCTGAGTTTGTGTGGGTCAAGGCGCAGGAACAACACGCCGGATGCCGCAAGCAGCAAAACCACCAATACGGCTAGCGCCTTGCGCTTCATCTGGTGATCAGTCTTTCAGCAGTGCTTTCAGGCGCTGGTTGACCAGTCCCGGATTGGCTTTGCCCCGGCTGGCTTTCATGACCTGTCCGACAAAGAATCCGAACAGTTTGTCCTTGCCACCCCGAAATGCGGCAAGCTGATCGGGGTTTGCTTCCAGAACCTGATGAATCATCGCATCAATCTCGCCTGTGTCCGATACCTGTTTCAGGCCTTTTTCTTCGATGACGGTATCGGTATCGTGGCCGGTTTCCAGCATGGTATCCAGCACATCCTTGGCAATTTTTCCGGAAATGGTGTCGTCCGCGATACGGTCCAGCAATGAGGCCAGAGATTCCGGTGAAACCGGAGAGTCCGTGATGCCGCAGTCGGCCTCATTAAGCCGGCCAAGCAACTCATTCGCCAGCCAGTTGGCGCAGCGTTTGGGATCAGCCGGGTGGGCTGCAACCAGAGATTCATACCATGCCGCCAGCTCGCGCGTCTGGGTCAACACATCCGCATCGTAGACGGATAACCCGTATTCCGTTTCAAAACGCTTGCGCAACTGGCCCGGTAATTCCGGCATGCCAGCCTTGATGGCATTCACTTCTTCCTGTGAAATACGCAGGGGTGGTAAATCGGGCTCGGGGAAATAGCGGTAATCGTTCGCTTCTTCCTTGCTACGCATGGATCGGGTCTCGCCTTTGGCCGAGTCAAATAAACGGGATTCCAAAGCGACTTCACCGCCATCTTCGATCAGTTCAATCTGACGACCCACTTCATAATCAATGGCCTGCTTGATGAAACGGAACGAGTTCATGTTTTTCAGTTCGGCGCGTGTGCCAAACGGGGTGCCCGGATGATGAACGGATACATTGGCATCGCAACGGAATTGTCCCTTCTCCATATTGGCGTCGGAAACGTCCAGAAACAACACTAGCTGATGCAATTGTTTCAGATAGGCGATGGCTTCATCCGCCGAACGCATGTCCGGCTCGGACACAATCTCCATCAGCGGTACGCCCGCTCGATTCAGATCAATATGGGATATGCCATCTAAACCTTCATGCATGGATTTCCCGGCATCATCTTCCATGTGGATACGTGTAATGCCGAGACGCTTTTCCCCATCGCCTGACGGGATGTCCAGATACCCGTGTTCCACAATCGGTACCGGCAACTGGGTGATTTGATAACCCTTGGGAAGATCGGGATAGAAATAGTTTTTGCGGTCAAACTTTGATTCCAGATTGATGGTGGCATGGATCGCCAGACCCGTTAGAACCGCTTTCTGCACCGCTTCCATATTCAGTATCGGCAATTGCCCCGGCATGCCGAGGCAGACCGGACACGTCTGTGTGTTGGGTTCCGCACCAAATTCAGTGGAGCAACCGCAGAAGGCCTTGGTGGCGGTATTCATTTGCACATGGACTTCCAGTCCGATGACGACTTCCCAACTCATGCGGCATCTCCTTGTCCATCAAAGTCCGCAGGTGTTCTTGCATGCCAGTCCGTAGCTGCCTCATAGGCCGATGCAGCGGATAAAAGAACATCCTCGCGCCATGCAGGTGCAATCCATTGCAGCCCAACGGGAAGGCCGCCCGCAAAGCCACAGGGCTGCGAAAGCCCTGGTAAACCGGCCAGATTCAATGCGATGGTGAAGATGTCCGACAAGTACATGGTGAGTGGATCATCAGTTTTTTCACCGATGCGGAAGGCCGGAACAGGGGATGTTGGCGTGGCAATTACGTCTACTTGTTTAAACGCATCAAGAAAATCCTGACGAATCAGGGTTCGGACCTGTTGCGCTTTTTTGTAGTAGGCATCGTAGTAACCCGAGGATAGCGCGAATGCGCCGGTTAGAATGCGGCGTTTAACCTCCGCGCCAAAGCCTTCGTCACGGCTACGCGTGTACATGTCGAGCAAATCTTCCGGATTCTTGCAGCGATGACCGAAACGCACCCCATCGTAGCGCGCAAGATTGGCGGAAGCCTCCGACGGGGCAATGACGTAATAAGTCGCCACGGCATATTCGGTATGCGGCAGCGAAATATCAATAATTTCCGCACCCATGTTTTCACATTGTTTCAGCGCTGTTTCGACTGCTTCGCGAACGTCCGCATCCATGCCGTCAACGAAATATTCCCTGGGTTTACCGATCTTCATACCCTTCATGTCCGCATGGTTGCAAGCGTCCAGCCAGTCCACGACAGGCGCATCGGCGACGGATGTGGCATCGCCGGAATCATGCCCGGAGATGATCGCGGTAATCATGGCGGTATCCTTCACGGTCCGGGTCATCGGGCCTGCCTGATCCAGTGATGAAGCAAAAGCAATAATACCGCGTCGGGAAACACGCCCATATGTCGGCTTTAGCCCTGTAATACCACACACCGCAGCAGGCTGGCGGATGGAGCCGCCGGTGTCGGTGCCCAGTGCTGCCGGGACAAGGCCGGCTGCAACAGCCGAAGCCGAACCGCCGGAGGAACCGCCGGGGATGCAATCGGTATCCCACGGATTGCGGCAGGGGCCATAAGCGGAGGTTTCGGTGGAGGAACCCATGGCGAATTCATCCATATTGGTCTTGCCCAGAAGCACGGCGCCGGCTTCCTTCAGCCGGGTGATGACATGTGCATCATAGGGTGCATGGAAGCCTTTCAGAATATTCGAGCAGCATGTGGTCGGGCCGTCCTGTGTGCAAAAAATATCTTTCACCGCAATCGGAAGGCCTTCCAGGGGCCGTGCATCATGTTTTGTACGGAAGGTATCAGAGGCATCAGCCTGGGCCAGCACCTGTGCGGGATCGATATGCACGAAGGCATTCAGAGCATTGTTATGGGCCGAAATGCGACCAAGACAGGTTTGTGCAATCTCACGGGCGGAGATTTTTCCGGCATCCAGGCGGGATTTCAAGTCGGACAGGGTCGAGAATGGCATTATTCAATCACCTTCGGGACAACGTATAACCCGGATTCGGTTTCCGGCGCGGGTTTTTGTAGCGCTTCGCGGCGATTCGTATTGGTGACCACGTCGGCACGCAACGGCATGGCAGCATCGTGTGGATGCGCAGTCTCAATCACGCCTTCGGTATCCACTTCCTGTAACTGGTCAACATAACCGAGAATGTTGGAGAGTTGCGGTCCCAACTCGTTTGCTTCTGCATCGGTCAGGCGGATACGGGCCAGCATTGCCACCTTTTGTACATCAATATCCATACGATTTACCCCTGAATTTTAAGGGGGTGAAGCATAGTCGCAAATAAGAAAAACGGAAGGCTGGAAATGCCCGCCGCATTGCCTCACAAATAATGTAACCGAAGGGGTCGTGAATTTAGGATCGTTG
>CAZEMN010000052.1:0-11402 GCA_964513335.1 uncultured Zetaproteobacteria bacterium
ATGGGGAATAAATAGACTCCGCACGATAAAAAAATGCACATTGATTGTCAATTAGCCAGCAGCGCGTTGTTTATTGGCGTTAAGGTGAATTTCAAATTACACTTAAAGGAATGCGAATAGCGATGGGGAAAAACATAAACACGTTCACCAAAGAGTTGTGGGAAAAACTAAGGAAAAACAGTGCCTGCTAGGCTAGAGCCATGAATAATATTGGTTTGCATCAATATTTGGAGCATCTATGGTGGCAGGAAAAATCGCCACCTCTCTTGCTGCGCTGGACAAGCCGCATCTATGGATGCATCAACAGGTGGAACCTTTCCGGACGTAAACGTCATGTGACTTCGCCACCCATTCCCCTTATTTCTGTCGGTAACATCACCGTAGGCGGCAGCGGAAAAACCCCGTTCGTCATCTGGCTATGCAAACAATTGCAACAACGTGGATACAAACCCGTGATTCTATGCCGTGGCGATGGTGGTAAATTGAATCAGCCTCAGGTGATCAGTAAAAACGATGCCGCACATGAGGTGGGTGACGAGGCGTTGCTCCTGGCACACTCTTGCGCTGCACCCGTCATTGCCGGACGTGACCGTGTTGCAGCAAGCATCATGGCTGGCGCGTTGGGTGATATCATCATTCTTGATGATGGCTTTCAATACCAACAGCTGGAACGGGCCTGCGATATCGTTCTTATTCCATCCCAGGGTGTCGGCAACGGCTGCCTGCTGCCCGCAGGGCCGTTGCGTGAGCCGGCATCTGCACTATCCCGTGCCGATCTGGTTGTACGTACTGGCGATGGTCGGGCCATCCCTGTCACACAGGCAAAGGAATGGCGTTGGAAAGCGCAATCGTCCGGGCTTCAGCAAATTCGGGGGATTGATACGTCATCACCTAAAAAAGCAGTCGCCGTATGTGGCATTGCCCGCCCGCAACGTTTTCTGAATTCTCTGGAGCAACAAGGCGTTACGGTAGTGGATCACATGCTATTTCCTGATCACTACTGTTACCGTAACAATGACATCAAACAAATCACTGGCAAAGATTTACCTGTCGTCACCACGGAAAAAGACGCTGTCAAACTGGCTTCAATATGGCCGGATAAGCAACCGTTGTGGGTGTTGCCCCTGGAAGGTGAAGGCGAAGAATACTTGCCGGAAGCCATTATTCAGACCATTCTTTCGCATCAAAACTAGCCGGGACTATTCATGAATCGCCGTGATGATTGCGCAGGGCCTTTGTTTGCAACGAATTCTTGCGAGGGAGATCGTAGCCATTGCTTACGGACGACTGAGCAAGGATTCGTTGCGAGCAAAGGAACAAGCAAGGGCGCAGCAGTATTTATGAATAGCCCCGGCTAAAAACGGCTGGCATTATGCCAGCCTTGCCCGGAGAAAAAACATGTTGGACAAGGAATTGATGGAAATCTTGGCCTGCCCGAAATGCAAGGGTAAGGTGGAATACAACGATGCCAAAGATGGTCTTGTCTGTCAGGCATGCAAGCTCGAATACCCCATTCGGGACGATATTCCGGTGATGCTGATTGACGAGGCTAAATCCCTGAGCGATTAATGGGGACCCTGCAAGCCGCACTGGTGCGCGGCATCTTCTGGTTGATTCGATTGATTCCCGTGCGCCTGGCCGGAGCCATTGGCGCCGGACTGGGAAGGCTTGCTTTTTATCTGGTCAAAGGCCGCCGGCAAATTGCCGTGCGTAATCTCGCACGCATTTACCCCGAGCGTGACCGCCGCTGGCGTCATCGCATCGCACGGGAATCTTTTGCCGAAATGGGCCGAACCATTCTTGAAACCCCGCATGTCTTCCTGCGCTCCAAAACCTTTTTGCAATCACGCATACAGGTGGAAGGAGAAGATGAACTCCTCGCTGCCAAGGCACAGGGCAAGGGTGCGTTCCTTACCTTTTACCACCATAGCAATTGGGAAATGTGCGGTATGGCTTACTCCACATTTGTATCCGACCTGCACTGTATTTACCGGCCCCTCAAGCAGCCATCCCTTGAGCACTTTGTGAAACAATGCCGCGAGCGCTTCGGCGTATCCATGCATCCACGCCAGGAAGATTTACACTGGTTGCTCAAGGCATTGAAACAAGGTCACAGTATATGTGTCCTGTTGGATCAGCATCTATCGGGCGGTATGCCTGTACCATTTCTGGGACACCTGGCGACCACCACAACATTGCCCGCGATATTTGTCTCCAAGCATGACACGCCCGTTTTTGCTGTAGCCTTGCACCGCATCGGAAAATCCTTCCGCTTCCGCTTACAATTCTGGCATATTGATATGCCCGCCATGACGGGTGACAAAAACGTGGATATATACCGAATCATGCATTGCATCGGCAAGAGCTTTGAACCCGTCATCAACCAGCGGCCCGAGATGTGGCTGTGGAGCCACCAGCGCTGGAAACTACTGGAAGAGAACTACAAGGAAATCAGCGAGGTCGTGTATGGCACACCATAAAACGATCGATAAAACCCGCTGGCTTGCATCGCAGAAAAGACTGGCTGAATGCTGGCATGGTGAAGATATGCTGGAGAAGGAATTGAAACGGGTTCGCCGCTTCTATGTCCCCCTGCTTGAGACATATGCCGGAAAACTTCCTGATACCGCGTCCATTCTGGATATCGGATGTGGCCCTGTTTGCGCCACGCGCTTTCTGGAACATGGCGGGAAGACTTACCTTGATCCTCTGCTGGACGATTTTCGCCGCGCCTACCCCGGCAAACTCCCCAAGGGAAAGCACCTGGCCGTTGCCGCCGAAGACATCCCGGAGCCGGACGCTTCCTTCGACCTCATCTTTTGCCTTGACGGACTGGACTACGTCATCAATCCGGAATTGACCTTGCATGAAATGGCGCGTTTGCTCAAGCCGGAAGGCACATTGATACTCGGGTTGCCCGTGTTCCCTTCCTTGCTCGTTCGTTTACGCTATATGCTGGAACGTTTCCTTCCTGCTTTCCGCAATGAGGCCAATCCCTACTCCTATGCGTACAGGGGCATAAAAAACACACTCATACGGCATTTTGACTTGATTGAAGAACGGAAAATTCCCGAAGTCCGGAACCTGGATCGAAGAATGCTGGGCAAGGAATATGCATTTATCTGCCATCCGAAACAACAGGCTCCGTGACATACCAGCGCAACCCGCACCTTCTCCTCCACCCCCCCAACTGGCTGGGCGATGTCATCATGGCTCAGCCGGCAATGCGCGCCTTTATTGCTGCGAGTGAGCCCGCACGCGTCTCCGTATGGGGACGCCCATGGCTGTCGGATGTGCTCCCGTTCCTCGATTTGCCCGGTGCTCAATATGAATCACCCATACCAAAAGGGGCGGACATGGCCGTGATGTTCCCCAACAGCTTCCGTGCCGCATGGATGGCATGGAGCGCAGGCAGCAAGCGCCGCATCGGCTTTCGTGGCCAGTGGCGCCGGTTGCTGCTCACGGACGCGCCTGCGCCGCAAATCAGTCTTCAGACACAACATCATCGTGATTATTACCTTGATCTCGCGGAACAGATGAATGTAACCATCAGGGAACGGGAAGTAAGACTTTCCTGTCCTGAAGAAGAAATTCGTGCGGGAGAAAAAATACTCCTCCGGAAAGGGCTGGATACGGAATCGCTTGTCGCCATTGCACCCGGCGCCCAATTCGGCGGCGCCAAACGTTACCCGGCAGAATCATGGGCTTATGTGGCACAATGGCTGTCGGAACAGGGATATCATATTCTGCTGATCGGCACACCCGCCGAACGCAGCCTCGGAGCGCAAATAACAAGCCGATGCACGGGGCCTGTATGGAATGCCGCTGGTGAAACAACGCTCAGACAGGCCCTGCAACTGCTGGCGGCCAGCCGTATACTCCTCAGTAACGACTCGGGCCTGATGCATGTAGCGGCAGGTATGGAAAAGCCCGTCGTGGCCATTTTCGGCGCAACCGATCCGGCCCGCACCGCACCTTCCGGTTCCCACGTCCGTTTGTTATATCACCCGGCGGATTGCAGCCCCTGTTTGAAGCGTGAATGTTCGGTTCCGGGACAGCCTTGTATGGGTAATGTATTACCGGAAGATGTACGCGACGCCTGCGTGAGCATGCTGGCGGCATGAAAATACTTATTGTCAAACTGTCTGCCTTTGGCGACATCATCCACACGCTCCCCGCACTGAATGATTTGCTGGAACACCCTGAAGTCGGTGAGGTACATTGGCTGATTGATTCACGTTACGCTTTTGTAGCCGGGATTTTCCCGCCGCAAGTGAAGGTCCACCAAATTGATTTAAAGGAACCTCAGCGGTGGTGGCAATCCTGGAAAACCATTCAATTGCTCAGAAAGGAACGATTTGATGCCGTGCTTGATTTTCAGGGTCTGATCAAGTCCGGCATGATTGCGCGACTGATTAGCCATCATGCGTTTGGTATTGACCCGGAATATGTTCGCGAGAAAGCCAATCGTTATCTAGTGTATCCGGTTCGCTTTCACCCGGATGAAAAACATGTCGTGCAGCAATCCCGTCGTGTTGCTACCGCACCTTTTTCCATGCCATTTCCACAGAGTTGGAAGCAGCTTCCAGGGCATCCCATCCCATATCGAGAACCACATGTTTCGCTGACGCCGGATATGGAACAAGCTGCTGAACAGACACTGAGCCAATGGGGGCTTGAATCAGGTCCATATGTCTGGCTGCATCTGGGTGGCGGTTGGGAAACCAAGCAGCTGCCGCAGAGAACATGGGAAAACGTAATGAACGGTTTGGCTGAAGCGGGATTGAACCCCATCCTCGGCTGGGGAAATGACAATGAGAGGAAAAATGCAGAAAATATTAAAAAAAGAGCAAAATCATCATTTTTTCCTAAAGAGAAACTAAATATTTATCAACTTTGTGGGATTCTGGCCCGGGCAGAAGCCGTGGTCGGAGCTGATACAGGCATACTCCATCTGGCTGCAGCATTGGGCGTGCCAACAGTGAGTTTTTGGGGGCCTTCCGCCTCATGGCGTTCAGGGCCAATGGGTAATACAGATCAGCACATAGAGTCCAATCCCGCCTGCGGTCCCTGCTTCAAACGCACCTGCAAGCAGTTTGTCTGCATGGATATGATAAGCGCGAATGATATACTGGCAGCCATCGATGATGTGTCCTCCTCGCGCTAATATCAGCCGCTTTGTTCTGCTGACCCTGCTCTGGTTGTCTCCTGTTCCCGGCTGGGCACAGAATACGGTTGGGCACTGCATGCCGTTTGCAGGTGAACGGATGCTGTTTTCCGTCGGCTGGGAATTTATTGACGCTGGCACCGCCGATATGCGGGTCGGGCAGGATGCCGGCGGTTACCACATCGTCACCAGTTCAAAGAGCTATCGTATTTTCGACCTGTTCCACAAAGTACGGGATACCATCACCTCCGAAGGTGTATGCCGAAACCTGAATATGCAAAGCACATTGTTTGATATTGTTCAAAATGAGGGCCGCTATCACTCAAAGAAACAAGTCCGTTTTCTGTGGGAAAAAAGCACCGTTACGCACACACAAAATGGCAAGACGGATTCCTACAACGTTCCCGCAGGCCATTTAAATGCCATTGATGCTTTTTTTGCCGTGCGGAAAATGAACCTGTCACCCGGCACACTGGTTCGCGTTCCACTCTTTGATTCACGCAAACAGTATATGCTGGAGGTCGCTGTATTAAAGACACAGCGCCTGATGGCACCATGGGGAAAATCAGTTGAATGCCTGGTCATCGAGCCAAAACTGAAAACCAGGGGCATCTTCTCCAGCAAGGGCAAGGTTAAGGTATGGCTGACCAATGATGCACGGCATATCCCTCTGAAAATGGTCGCAAAAATCAAGTTTGGCCATATTGTGGCACGACTACGTCAATATGAATCAGGGAAAGTCGAATGACCGACCGGTTTCTTCAGTCATGCCCCTTGGGTTGCAGAGCAGATATCACCCCCACCTTGATTGAACTACCTGAAGGGAATCTATGCCGTTGTTCACAATGCGGACAACTCATCAGCACTTGTACGCCTGAACGCTATGCGCAAAGCATGCAAGAATTTAATGCGCCTGAAGGTACGATGACCTCCGGAAAAGCTCTTGAACGGCAGAAGAAACGCATCGGCCGCATTCTCATGCAGGGCATTCATCATCTGTCATCATCACATGATACCGTTTCCATGCTGGATGTCGGTTGTTCAAGTGGATCTGTACTGAAGGTGGGGGACTCCCTCGGCCTAAAAGTTCACGGCGTTGAACCGGCACCCAGAGCGGCTGCCACAGCAAGGAATCTTGGTTTTGAAGTATTCACGGGTTTTTTGCATAATGCAAAGTACCCGAATCATGCATTTGATATCGTCACATTGTTTGAAGTCATTGAACATTTGCGCGAACCTCTGGTGTTGGCTCATGAAATCAACCGTATCCTCAAACCGGGAGGGGTATGGCTAATCGGCACCGGAAATGTCGACTCATGGACGGCTCATCTCATGGGTGCCCGTTGGGAGTATTTTGATATTAACAAGCACGGTGGCCATGTCAGTTTTTTCAATCCTCAAAGTATTTCCCTGCTGGCACAAAAAAGCGGTTTTGAAATGGTCGAAATCATCACTAAACGCGTGAGCATGGCCAATCGTGAAGATACATCGCCATGGGCGTACAATATGTCCAGAATTGCGAGAGAGCTGTGCGAGGTTCCAGCCCGATTACTTCATAAAGGGCATGATATGTTGGCAATTTTTCGGAAAAGCTATGATGTCTGACAGCATCGCTGTCGTCATTTCGACCTATAATACGCCGGAAATGCTGCGTCTTGTCCTGAATGGCTACAGTCGGCAGACAGACCTGGATTTCAGGATATGCATAGCGGACGATGGTTCAACATCCGAAACGAAAAACGTGATTGATACATTCAGGACGGCGTCACCGATACCTGTTAAACATGTCTGGCATGCAGATAAAGGTTTCCGCAAATCACGCATCCACAACAAGGTCATCACCCAACTACAGGACGAGTATGTTCTCTTTACAGATGGCGACTGCATTCCCTTGCCTGGCCTTATCGCAGCTCACCGGCGAATCGCCAGACAGGATTGTTTTGTCAGCGGCAGCCGTATTCTCCTGTCACGAGAGTTCAGCCACCGACTGAAAACACAGGAGACTGTCAACACGCATACAGGCCTGTTCCAATATCTGAGATGGAGAAGCTGCGGCGAGATCAATCGCCTGCTTCCGTTGTTGCTGCCACCCCATGCTTCTGCGCCACATGAAAGACTGGATGGCATCCGCGGTTGTCATCTGGCCTGCTGGCGAACCGACCTGCAAACCGTTAACGGCTTTGATGAATCCTTCGAGGGTTGGGGTAGGGAAGATTCGGATCTGGCGGCCCGGCTGTTGCATGCCGGTATCCAGCGAGTCGATCTGCGCGGTGTTCCGGTGCTGCACTTGTGGCACAAGGAAGAATCCCGCCATCGCTTGCAGGAAAACGACGATATGCTGCGTGAATGCCTGACCAGCAAAAGAATCCGGGCACGCACAGGCCTTGCAGAGTTGTCGTCTCAATGAACGCTATTTCCGTATTTGTTCCAGTACTTAATGAAGAAGACAAGATCGCAGACGCACTGCAAAGTGTACAATGGGCTGATGAGATTGTGGTGGTCGATACCGGATGCACCGACCGTACCATTGATATTGCACGCCAGTATGACTGCCGTATTGAACACCTGAACTTTACGGGTTTTGGCAATCTGCGCAATGCATCAGCTTCACTCTGTAAACACGACTGGATTCTCAGCATTGATGCGGATGAGCGAGTCACACCTGAGCTGCAACGGGAGATTCTCGATAAGGTCAGGGATAACGATGCGCTGGATGCTTATTTTATCCCACGCCGTAATTTCTTCATGGACCGCTGGATCAAATATTGTGGTTGGTATCCGGATTACTGTCAGCCGAAACTATTCAGAAAGGGTGCACTCACTTACCACGAAGATATGGTGCATGAAGGCTTTGATATTCACGGTAAGGTCGGCTACCTGAAAAACGACGTACTGCATTATTCCTTCCGCGATCTGTCACAGGTGATCGCCAAGATGGATCGCTATTCCACGCTGGGCATGCAGAAAATGGCGCAACAGGGAAAGCAGGCATCCATGGCATCGGCCCTGCTGCACGGCATCGGTGCATTCCTGCGTATCTATGTACTCAAACGGGGCTTCCTCGATGGCTGGCCGGGGTTTGTGATTGCGTTGGGTAATTTTGAAGGTACGTTCTATCGCTATGCCAAGCGTTCCCTGCACCAGCGAGAACAAAAAGAGGATGCCATTGACTGACACTGGCCCAGGATCCGGCATTGGCTGTGGATGCAGGGGGTAAGCATTTGATTCGGGGCATCCATGCCCCTCACCCTGCGGGCGGCCTAAAATCCGTCCAAACAGCATCCTGCCTTTTTGTGGTTCGTAATGGCGTTTCGAGAAATCATGTGGTCACCTTGTTGGTGATAAGTGATTTTCCGGAATGCCAGACGAATCAAAAGGTTGCGGCGTACGCCGCATGTCAATGTTGAATCCTGGGCACTGGTCTCAGCAGAGACAAGCAATGCCCTCTGTGTAGGATGCGGTCGTCGTCAACGGAGGTTTTGTGATTTCTGACTGGTATAACAGGCTTGAAACGTGGTTCGCCAGCCACCGTATTGTCGCCACTGCTCCTATTGCAGTTTTATTATTGGTGATGGCCGACCCTGCCCCGATTCTTCTCTGGATTGGCGGTGCTCTTGTTGTGCTTGGCGAGATGACCCGCATGTGGGCCAGCGGTTATATCGACAAAAATCGTGAGCTGGCCACTGCCGGACCCTATGCACATACGCGCAATCCATTGTATCTCGCCAACTTGCTGCTGCTCATCGGCTTTTGCATCATGGCTGGCAATCTATGGGTTGGCCTGCTGGCACTGCTTTCCTTCAGCATGATATACCGTCCAGTCATCCGCGAAGAGGCACAGCACATGGACAAGTTGTTCGATGAGTCTTACCGGCAATGGTCCGTCGAAGTACCTCTATTCTTCCCACGCCTGGCTCCGTGTACCCATGCGGTCGGTTCGTTCTCATGGGCACTGGTCATCAAACACCGCGAGCACAAAAATGCTGCGGCCTTTGTGTTGGGCATTGTAATTTTCTACGCCATTTATTACTGGAGACACTGACATCCGCGCACTCGTTGTCGTCTGCCGGTATATGGGTGATGTACTGCTGGCCACGCCGTTGGCCCGTTCACTGGCCACGGCCGGGTACACCGTGGACTGGCTCGTGGCATCCGGTACGCAAGCCATGCTGGAAGCCCAACCCTTTGCACATGCTGTGTACACAATAAGCGCGGCCACGCCCTGGAAATCGCAGCTGGCACTGGGAAAGCGGCTGTGGCGCAAGTACGACGCCGCATTCGTACTGACCGCCTCTGATCGCCCCATGGCTCTGGCGCTTGCCGCATCACGCGAGGTCTATGCGCTTATTCCGGCAAAGGGGAAGCAATATGCGTGGAAACGCTATCTTTCCAGCCAGTGGATCCCCTATGAGGACAAGCAACACATGGTCTGGCGCGCCATACATCTGGGGCAACTCGCCGGTCTTCCAACATGCAACGAAATTGGCCTTGAATGGACAAACGACGATACGCAATTGCTCCGGCAACACTTGCCATGGGGTTTGAAAATACCCTATGTGCATCTGCACCCCTTTGCCCGCTGGCCCTATAAGTGGTGGAATCAGAAGGGCTGGCGTGATTTGATTGAGTACATGCTGGATGAAGGGCTGCGAGTGGCCATTACCGGTTCACCGCGAGAAAACGAGGAGGCACGCAAACTGGCGGAAGGGTATGCTACGGATAATCTATGTGTTCTTGCTGGCAAGTTAAACTGGCGGCAACTGGCCTGCCTTTCCCATTATGCATCCGCCTATATTGGGCTGGATACGGCCAACACCCATCTGGCTGCCAGCACCGAAACGTCCGTTATTGCTATGTTCGGTCCCACCGACCCACGCATCTGGGGACCATGGCCCAATGGTTTTGATGGAAAAACACCGTGGCAGGCCCGTTCGGAAAACGGCGTCCAACGATACGGAAACATTTCACTTCTTCAGGGAACACAGGATTGTGTTCCCTGTCAGCTCGAAGGATGTGAGCGCCGACCGGACAGCAACAGTGTCTGCCTGCAAGATATGCAGGCAGAATGGGTGTGGCAGGAAGTCCAACGCCGGTTAACAGAAGCGGCTTCGTGACATTCCTCTCCACCCCTCTCTTGAAACAGCTTGAGCAAGCCACCTTCTGGCTGTATTGCGTTGCCGCCGCCGCCTATCCATTTTCCGTTGCTGCCACGAATATCGCACTGGGAAGCGCACTGGGCGTGGGCCTGATCAACGGGCAATTCGCCGAGGGATGCCGATGGCTCTGGAGAAATCACCGTGCTCTCAGTATCGCCTGGCTGGCTTATCTCGCGTTGCTTCCTCTGGGTCTTATCTGGAGTCCGGACCGGAGTTGGGGGTTGCACATTGTGGCCCGCCAGTGGTATTGGTTCATCATTCCCCTTTCCTGCGTGGTTTTGACCATTCCCCGAAACCGCCGCTATGTATTATTCATTCTCAGCGTCAGCTTGTCGCTGCACCTCATGTTTTGTGTTGGTCAAATGCTGGAGATCATTCATTTCACCAAAGACGGCTCCACGGCCATGGACCCCACCGGACATATCGGGCATATTGGCTTCGGTTTCGTCTATGGCGTATGGGCCGGCTGGCTGTTGCACCGGGGGTTGCTTTGGCAAGGTTGGAAACGTTGGGGAGCGTGGACACTAGCCACATGGGCCACCACCATGGTTTTTCTGGCGGCAGGCAGAAGCGGATACCTCGTTGTCTCCGTCTTGTTGCTTCTTGTTCTGTGGAAACTGTTGCGCATACAGCCATGGGTAAAGATGACGGTGGCCATATTGGCGTTCGCGACGATTCTGGCGGCACTGACTTTGGGCCCCGGAAAACAACGGGTCGCATGGACATGGCACAGCATTCAAAGCATGCAACAAGGTGATTTCAAACATGCGGAAGCGCGCTGGTCTCTATGGTATGCCGCCATTAAGGCATGGCAAACCCATCCGTTCACGGGTGTCGGCACGGGTGGTTACCGGATTGCCGCGGCAAATATCAAACAATTGCATCCCGATTTATGGTATGGCGGATTGTTACCGGCTCACCCGCACAATATGTATCTGCTGGCCCTGAGCCGTTGGGGTCCGATTGGCCTGCTGGCTCTGATTGCCTTGTTGGCCCTGTGGATGCGTATGGGCTGGCGCATGGATTGGCAACGCACCGATACAGCTAGCCTGATTGCATTGCCGGGAGTCGCCCTAGCC
>CAZEMN010000053.1:0-11332 GCA_964513335.1 uncultured Zetaproteobacteria bacterium
TTATTCTAGTTAATGTTAACAGGCCCTAATCTATTCACCGAATGCTCCATGAGCAGTACTGAAAGAAAACCCATAAAGTGAAAGACATAGTGAGGATGTTAAAAAATACCTCAATGGAGGGGTAAGCATGAACCCTGTCTGGACCACAACCGCCGAAACATGGGTTTCCGCGCTGTTGTTGCTTGTTTTGACGTTCTGATTGTGATCGGACTCACTCTGTTTATTATCGACATCACGCAAACGAAAAATGCCATTCGACGCGTGATTTAAATCCGGTCGGCAGCATCAGCTTCGTCAATTGTCCGTATCCGACACTGGAGAGCGATACGGTCCCCGCGCAGCCCATGGTCATCGGGCCGCAATGCAAACATCCTTTCGAGGCGAAAAGCCCGTTCAATATTTCCGGCATGAGTTTCGGCGCGTTATCCCATGTGGCGGTGCAGGCGCTCTCGCATGGCGCATCCGGGGCCGATTGCTGGATGAATACCGGCGAGGGCGGCTTATCGCCGTATCATCTGGAGGGTGGTTGTGATGTGGTGATGCAGATCGGTACGGCGAAGTACGGTGTGCGCGATGGCGACGGCAAGCTATCCGATGAACGATTACGCGAGATCGCCGCTATTGAGCAGGTCAGGATGTTCGAGATCAAACTTAGCCAGGGCGCCAAGCCCGGCAAGGGCGGCATCCTTCCCGCCATTAAAGTAACTGCGGAAATCGCGGCCATTCGTGGCATACCGGCAGGTGAGGATTCAATCAGTCCCAACAGGTATGTGGAAATTGAAAGTTCCGGCGACTTGCTGGACATGATTGCCCACATCCGCGAGGCCACCGGTAAGCCGGTCGGTTTTAAACTGGTGATTGGCGGTTGCAATGTGCTGGATCATCTGTTCGATGAGATCAAACGGCGCGGTGATGCCTCCGCCCCTGACTTTGTCACCCTGGACAGTGCCGATGGCGGTACGGGTGCTGCGCCCCAACCTTTGATGGATTTCATGGGGGCTGTCGCTGAAAGAGAGCTTGCCCATGCTAATCGATCATCTGGTGGGCTATGGGCTGCGCGATCGTGTGCGGGTGATTTGTTCGGGCAAACTGATTACGCCGTCGGGCGTGGCATGGGCGCTGTGCATGGGTGCGGATTTTATTGTTTCGGCGCGCGGTTTCATGTTTGCGCTGGGCTGCATTCAGGCCATGCAGTGCAATAAAAACACCTGCCCCACCGGCATCACCACGCATCAGAAACGCTTGCAGCGCGGGCTCGCGCCACAGGATAAAGCCGTGCGCGTACAGCGCTATGTGGAAAACATGATGCATGATGTCGGTGTAATTGCTCATTCCTGCGGTGTAACATCTCCGCGCCAATTGCAGCGCAGGCATGCGCGCATCGTCATCGCGGATGGCAGCAGCACGGGTTTGCATCTGCTTCACCCTGAAACTGAAGCCGGTTTTCCGCACGGCAAAAAAGTGTAAAAAATTTACCACAAAGACACAAAGGCACGAAGAATATGGATGAATGGATATAGCACTGATGGAAATGGAACCATTGGAAGACGGCTCACGGATACCCTGAATTTTTCAGAGCATCCCTAAAACAATTGGCTCATATGTCTTTACTTTGTGCCTTGGTGTCTTTGTGGTTTAATCCTGTTTGATTTCGGCGGTGCCGTATTAGGGAGTAATCAATGAGCATAATCGAACATTTTCCTCTGATGATTCCCGGAGCATCCAAAGCGGAAGGCAAACCGCTGGAGGTCATCTCGCCCTACGATGACCAACCGGTTGCAACCGTGGCAGCGGCCAATGCCGCGGGTGTGGAGCAGGCGTTAAACAATGCCATCTGTCTGTTTGCCGAGCGCTCACGCTGGCTACCCGTGGATCAGCGCATCGGGATTTTGGAACGGATGATTGATTTGCTTCGGGATCACGCGGAGGAATTGGCGGCCGGGGCGGCGCTTGAGGGCGGCAAGCCGCTGATCGATTCACGCATCGAAATGGTGCGTTGTATCGACAGCTTTCGCATTTGCATCAACACTTTGCGCACAGATGCCGTCCAGCCGCCGGTGATGGGTGTGAATGCAGCGTCGAAGCACCGCATCGCATCCTCCCGGCGGGAGCCCATCGGCGTGGTTGTGGCGTTCAGCGCCTTCAACCATCCGCTTAACCTAATCGCACACCAGGTTGGCCCGGCCATTGCTGCTGGTTGCCCGGTAATCATCAAACCGGCGGAAAACACACCGCTTTCGTGCATCCAGCTGGTGCGTCTGCTGCATCAAGCGGGCCTGCCTGAGGGGTGGTGCCAGTTTGTGATGCCGGAATCGATTGTATTGGCCGAGGCATTGGTGACGGATTCGCGTGTTGCATTCTTCAGTTTTATCGGTAGCGCCAAAGTGGGCTGGTTTTTACGCTCCAGACTGGCCCCAGGCACGCGCTGCGCCCTGGAGCACGGTGGCGTAGCTCCCGTTGTTATCACCAAGGATGCCGACATCGATAAGGCATTGCCCGGGCTGCTGAAAGGGGCCTTTTATCACGCCGGACAAGTGTGCGTGTCGGTGCAACGCATCTTCGTCCATGCATCCATTGCCCGGAAACTGGCTGATAAAATGGCGGATCAGGCCAGAGAACTGGTTGTAGGCGATCCGTTAGCCGAGCAGACCGAAGTCGGGCCGCTCATCCGGTCGCAGGAAAGTGATCGGATTGATCAATGGGTGAAGGAGGCGGTTGCCGGCGGTGCGGCTTTGTTGTGCGGTGGTGAGCCACGCGACCACCATTGCTACGCTCCCACGGTGTTGTTCGATCCGGCGGCAGACGCACGCGTATCGACGCAGGAAGTGTTTGGCCCGGTGGTGTGCGTTTATCCATTTGCCGAACTGGACGCAGCCATCGAAGTGGCCAATGCGCTGGATGTCGCTTTTCAGGCCTCGGTATACAGCCGTGATATCGATACGGCGTTGTATATCTCCGAACACCTGGCCGCATCGGCGGTGATGATCAATGATCACACGGCGTTTCGTGTAGACTGGATGCCATTCGCCGGATTGAAGCATTCCGGCCTGGGTATTGGCGGCATCCCGTTTACGATGCGCGACATGCAGGTTGAGAAGATGACCGTGATTCACTCGGAGGCTATCGAATAATGAAAACATCGGAATTGTTGGTTCACTGTCTGGAAGCGGAAGGTATCGAATATATCTTTGGCGTTCCGGGCGAGGAAAATGCTGATTTTATGATCGCGCTGGAGCAATCCGATTCGATCCGATTCATCCTGACCCGACACGAGCAGGGTGCGGCATTCATGGCTGAAGCTTATGGCCGTTTGACGGGTAACCCTGCCGTATGCCTTGGCACGCTAGGCCCGGGAGCGACCAATTTAATGACCGGCGTCGCCAATGCCAATATGGATCGAGTGCCGATGCTGGTGCTGACTGGTCAGGGCGCAACGACCCGGCTGCACAAGGAATCGCATCAGATTATGGATGTCGTTGCTATGTTCAGACCGGTGACCAAATGGGGCGCCTCCATTCGTCATCCGTCTGCCGTACCCGAAATTGTGCGTAAGTCCGTACGCCTCGCACGCAGTGAAAAACCTGGCGTGTGCCATATTGAACTGCCGGAAGACATTGCCAAAATGGAAACGGATGAACAGCCCATGCAACCACACCGCTATCCGCATCCCGTGGCTGATTCTGATCAGATTGAAGCGGCATTCAGTATGCTGAGACATGCCAAACGACCGGTGATTCTGGCAGGCAATGGATGTATTCGCCGACATGCCAGTGGCGAGTTGCGACGTTTTTGTGAGGTTACCGGTGTCGGCGTGGTCAGCACCTTTATGGCCAAGGGATGTGTGGATATGGATGCCGATTACTGCCTGTACACCATTGGCCTGCAAGCCAGAGACGTGGTCGCCTGTGCGCTGGATGCCGCCGATCTGGTGATTACGCTGGGTTACGACATGGTTGAGTACCATCCTCTTTTGTGGAATGCCGCAAGCAATAAACACATCATTCATATTGATTCATGCCCGGCAGAAATTGATGCGCACTATCAGCCTGAACTGGAACTTATTGGCGATCTGCCCCATACGCTGGCGACTATCAATGCGGACATCGAACGGCTGGGCGCTGTGACGCGCAATCTCTCGCAGCAGTCCAACACGCGGCAGCGGATGCAACAGGAGTTATTGCAGCATGCCGGGGATGAAACGGAGCAAACCATCCGCCCACAGAAGGCACTGGCTGACGTACGCAAGGTTTTGGGTCCAAGCGATATCCTGCTGTCCGATGTTGGTGCGCATAAAATGTGGATCGCCCGCCATTATCATTGTCACGAACCCAATACATGCCTGATTCCCAACGGTTTCTGTTCCATGGGATTTGCCTTGCCGGGGGCCATTGGAGCGGCGCTGGTGCATCCCGACCGTCGGATTCTGGCGATTTGCGGAGATGCCGGATTCATGATGAATGTACAGGAGATGGAGACCGCCAGGCGCCTGAACAGCAATATCGTGGTGATGGTCTGGGAAGACCACGCCTACGGATTGATCGCATGGAAGCAGCAGAACCAGTTCGGACATCACACTGATCTCGGTTTCGGAAACCCTGACTGGATGCAATTGTCCGGAGCCTTCGGTTGGCACGGGCATCGCGTGGAAAAAAGTATGGAACTACAGGATGCGCTCAATACAGCATTCGCCGAATCCGGTCCCAGCCTGATAGTGATCCCGATTGATTACCGCGAAAACATGAAACTGAGTGAGCGGTTGGGCAATATCATCTGCTCGATCTGAAAATATGACTGGCATATACGATGCATAGCCCGTGGTTTCGACCAGGCGTCAATCCCTGAAATTTACAAACTTCAACGGTCGGTCGGTATCCATGCCCTTGATCAAGGCCATGATAGCCTGCAGATCGTCGCGCTTCTTGCCGGAAATTCGTACCTGATCTCCCTGAATGGCGGCCTGAACCTTCATTTTTTCCTGTTTAATGGCCTTGATAATTTTCTTGGACAGTTCCTGATTGATGCCCTGCTTAATGGTCAGAATTTGGCGCTTGGTACCACCGCTGGCATCTTCCGCTTCGCCATATTCCAGGCACTTCGGGTCCAGATTCCTGCGTACCAGCTTGGCGCGCAGGATTTCAGTCACCGTATTGAGTTTGTAGTCGTCATCGCCGACGATGGTGATGCCTTCATCGTTCAATGTGATGCTCGAGTTACCTCCTTTGAAATCATAGCGCGTGGTGATTTCCTTGTGCGTCTGATTTACCGCGTTGTCCATTTCCTGCATATCGGTTTCGCAAACCACGTCAAAACTGGGCATAAGGGCCTCCCGTCACAGTTTATAATTACCTATCGTGGCAGGGTAGGGTTCATGCCGGGGCTTTGACAAGCTTTGCGTTTGCCTTAAGCATGCGAAAACTTGTCATACATGTCTGGATTTGAACATCGCTGGCCTGGAGGATGATTGCAACATAACGGAATACAGCAGCGGGATTTTGCGGATAGCTTCAAGGCTCCTGCGGAAAGGCGTAAACGTGCATTTCCACGGCCCAACCGTGTTCTGGTGCGTATCTTGCTGGGGAGTATTGCCTGTGTCGGATTGATATGGGGTTTGATCGGTAGCGGAGACAACGTTGTTGCCAGTACGGCAGCTACGCATGAGGAATGGATTGCCGCGGAGGCCGCCAAGCCCGCAACGATGGATTCCACATGGCGGCGAGAAATCATCAGGGAAGGGGATGCTGCCGTTTCCGTACTTTCACGGCTGGGATTTCCCTATGCCGAAATAAACCGCATGATTGATGCGGCCCAACCTGTGTATTCCCTGCGGCAGGTTATTGCCGGCCGGGGTTTTGACCGGCAGGATCAGGGGGGCGATACGGATGTCTATTACCCTGTTGATACCAGTCATGTTCTGCACCTGAGCCTGAGGAAAAATGACTGGCAGGCCTCACTGGAGCCACGGGTTGCTTCTACCCGGCAGTTGGTCTTTCAGGGGGAAATTAAAGAAAGCCTGTTTGCCGCCGCGACGCGTATCGGCATGGATGACCGCACCACCATGAATCTGGTGGATATCTTTGCCTGGGACGTCGATTTTGCCCGTGATCTCCGGCCCGGAGATCGATTCAGGGTGTTGTTGCAGGAACGCTTTGACAGACAGGGGATATTGCTCGACAGGGTCATTCAGGCGGCTGAATTCGTCAATCAGGGGCATCTCTTTCAGGCTGTACGCTACAGGTTTCCAAATGGACGGTTGGAATATTTTACACCCGATGGCAAAAGCATGCGTAAGACCTATCTGAAGGCACCGGTCAAGTTTACGCGCATTTCCTCGCGCTTCCGTTTAAAGCGCAAACACCCGATTCTCGGCTATACGCGGGCACATCGTGGCGTGGATTATGCCGCGTCCACGGGCACGCCTATCCATGCAGTAGGTGACGGGCGTGTGGCATATGTGGGCTGGAAGGGTGGTTATGGCCGCTTTGTCCTGATTCGGCACACCAACAGTAATCATACTACCGCCTATGGTCATATGCGCCGCTACGCACATGGTATCAAACGGGGCGCGCGCGTACATCAGGGACAGGTGATTGGCTATGTGGGGATGAGCGGCCTTGCCACGGGGCCGCATCTGCATTTCGAGTTTCGTGTACGTGGCCGCGCTGTGAATCCGCTGGCCATCAAACGAGCACCCGCAAAGCCGGTACCTGTCGCGCAAATGCCACGATTCCGACAGATTACAGAGCATGCGTTGGAGCGCATGACGCAGAGCCCCACATTACTGGCTTGGGGATGAGCATGCCTCAGGCAAATGCCCAGGACTGGCTGGCCAAGGCCCGAAGGGTGTTCGAAATCGAGCAACAGTCCATTGCCGCTACAGCGGATGCGCTCAATGACGATTTCTGCCGGGCGGTCGAAAGTATTCTCGATCTGGACGGGCGCCTGGTGGTGATCGGCATGGGCAAGTCCGGCATCATTGCCAAGAAGATTGCCGCAACCTTTGCTTCCACCGGGACGCCGGCATTTTTCGTCCATGCCGCCGAGGCGCAGCATGGTGATTTGGGCATGATAACCCGTCACGATGCGGTGCTGGCGTTTTCGCACAGTGGCGAAACCGATGAGGTAGTCAAGCTGTTGCCAACCATTAAACGGATGGGAGCGCCGCTGATTGCCATCACGGGCAAGCCGGAATCCACGTTGGGTCACCATGCCGATATGGTGCTGCATGTGAATGTTTCGCAGGAAGCCTGTCCGAATAATCTTGCGCCTACGGCTTCAACCACGGCCGCGCTGGCGCTTGGCGATGCGCTGGCGGTGGTAGTGTTGGAGCAGCGTGGTTTTAGCCCGGATGATTTCGCACGTTTTCATCCGGCGGGGAGTCTGGGCCGCAAACTGATGCGAGTGGGCGATTTAATGCATAAAGGCGCGGAGTTGCCTCTGGTGCAATCCGGCACGCCGCTGAAGGATGCGATTGTTACCATGAGTTCTCATCGCATGGGGATTACCGGCGTGCTGGTGGAAGACCGATTGGCCGGATGCATCAGCGATGGCGATCTGCGGCGTATGATGGAGTCTGGCGATCTGGACCTTGCTCGACCGGTAGGCGAACTGATGCATCGGTCGCCGCAAACCATTGCTGCCGACCATCTGGCCTCCGAAGCAGTGCGCTTGATGGAGAATAAAAAAATTACCGCCGTATTCGTTCTGGATGAAAACAGCAAGCCGGCAGGTGTCGTGCATCTGCACGACCTGCTGCGGGCGGGTGTGGCATGAGTGAAGCATCATTCCGGACATTTCCGCTGAAGAAGGCGCGCGGCATCCGCATGCTGATTCTGGACGTGGATGGCGTAATGACGGCAGGCTCCATCTTTATGGATAATATCGGCGAGGAAATGAAGGCATTCAACGTGCGGGACGGGCACGGCATCAAATTACTGCAACGTGCGGGAATTCAGGTTGGCATCCTTACCGGGCGCACATCCGGCGTGGTCAAAAGCCGGGCGACAGACTTGGGTATTGAGCATGTGGTGCAGGGCAGCCTGAACAAGATGGAAGGGTTGGAGGCACTATTATCCGGCACAGGATTGCTTGCGGAAAACTGTGCTTACATGGGCGATGATGTGCTTGATCTTCCCCCCATGCGGCATTGTGCGCTGGGGTTTGCGCCGAATGATGCGCACCCGTCGGTGCTGAAACATGCGGATTGGGTTTCCGGCTTTGATGGTGGCTGCGGTGCGGTGCGGCAGGTGGTGGAAGGGCTGATTCTGGCCAATGATGCCTGGAATCAGGTGATTCAGGAGCCTTATGGTGTTTCTTCTACCGATTGTGGCTGGACTGTTTAACCCACTTTATGGCATGGATTAAATGGGGCTTTCTGGGTCTTGCGCTGGGGAGTATGGCCGTTGCCGCGATCCTGATGTGGCAGGCGCAACGGGCAAAGCCGGTGCTGTCCGGTAAGCCGGTGGCGGGAAAGACGCTGCAGACGCATGTGGATAAACCCCTGATCGTTGAGCGGGAAGCCGGACACACTGTGTGGCGGTTGAAGGCGGTAAAAGCGGAGCAACAACTGACGGGCGCCATGCATTTGCTGGAACCCGAACTTGAACTGTTTACCGAGACCGGAAAAAGCATCCCGATGACAGGAAAGGAAGCATGGTTTAACCCGTTGTCCAAACAGGTGCGATTCAAGGGAGATGTGGAGGTGCGATATGGAGAATGGCGCTTGTACAGCGATAGCATGCGCTACGACCAGCAAAAAGGTGCGGTGGTGATCCCCGGACCGTTTCGTATCGAAGGAAAAACCACGCGTGTTCGTGGCCGGAATTTGACAGCGTGGCGCGCCACGCAGCATGTGCGAGTGGAAGATGGGGTATGGATCGAAGATACGCGGCCCATAGACATGGAGGGGATTCCATGATTCGTGGCTTTATGTATGTTGTTACCAGTGTATTGGCCGTTGTTTTGTCAGGCGTGTATCCGGTATTGGCCGGACCGGTGACGGTGCAAGCCGATCATCTGGATATATGGCATAATAAACAGCAGGCGCTGTTTGCCGGTAACGTTCATCTGAAACGCGATGATTTCGAGTTGTTCTGTGACAAATTAAAGGTCTTTTATACTGAAGGCAGCGGCATTGAACGCGCCGAAGCGACAGGGCATGTCCGCATGCAGCAGGGAGACAGGCATGGCCGTGCGGACAGAGCTGAACTGGATAACAAACGCCAGATATTGACGCTCACCGGGCACGCCGAAATGGAACAGCCCGGTGGACACATCGAAGGCGAGACCATTATTCATAATATCCAAAAGAAAACCACGGAAGTACGTCAGGGAAAGGATGGCCGGGTGAAACTGCGTATTGATGCGGATTCGACCGGAAAGGGGTCCGGTAAAGCGCCATTGGAGACATTGCCTTGAGCGAAGTCCATCATCTGTCCGCTGAGAATTTGAGCAAATCATATCGTAAAAACCGGGTGGTGCATGCGGTCGGGATGGATGTGTATTCAGGCGAGTGCGTGGGCTTGCTTGGGCCCAATGGTGCAGGCAAGACAACCAGCTTTTATATGGTTTGCGGGCTGGTGAATTGTGATGAAGGGTCGATTACGCTGGACGGTGAAGATATTACACATCTGGCGATGCACCGCAGAGCCCGCCGCGGCATTGGTTATCTGCCACAGGAAGCGAGCATTTTCCGCAAGCTGACGGTGCGGGAAAATCTGTTGGGCATTTTTGAAACACTGGATGTTCCACAGGAAGAGATTGAGGAACGGCTCGAATATCTGCTGCTGGAACTGGGCATTGAAGGCGTACAGCATCAGAAGGCTTATACGCTATCCGGTGGTCAACGGCGGCGCACCGAGATTGCCCGGGCGCTGGTGACGCAACCGAGATTTTTGTTGCTGGATGAGCCATTCGCGGGCGTGGATCCGATTGCGGTGGAGGATATCCAGGCTATTATTGGAGATCTAAAAGCACGTGGTATCGGTATTTTAATTACCGATCATAATGTGCGCGATACCCTGTCTATCTGCGATCGGGCGTATCTGATGAACGCAGGTGAAATTCTGGTACAGGGAACACCGGATGATATTGTGGCGCATCCGGATGCACGCAGGCTGTATCTGGGTGACAGCTTTAGTATGTGATGTGTGAAGGAGAACACAGATTGAATGTGGTCAGCGTGCAACAATGGCGAATATGAGTGATTTTGAACACGGCATCGTGGTAGCCATAACAGGCGCTTCGGGTGCCGCCTACGGTTTGCGCATGATAGAGAGGCTGGGCAAGATCGGCATACGTCAACACGTTTTAATTTCAGATGCAGCACGCGTGGTGCTCAAACAGGAGGTGGGTGTCATCCTGCCCGAATCACCGGAACAGGTGGGAGCTTTTCTGGCGCAGCATCTGGATGTGGGTGCGGAGGATCTGCGTGGTTATGCGTTGAATGACTGGTTTTCTCCCGCAGCATCAGGGTCGGCGGGCATCCGGCACATGGCGATCGTTCCCTGTTCCATGGGGACGTTGGCACGAATAGCCACTGGCGCTTCGGATAATCTCATTGAACGAGCCGCCGATGTGATGCTCAAGGAGGGCGGACGGTTGATTCTGATGCCCAGAGAAACGCCGCTGTCGTCCATTCATCTTGAACACATGCTAAAATTGGCACGCATGGGCGTGCATATCATTCCGGCGATGCCGGGTTTTTACCACCGGCCGGAGAGTATTGCGGAGTTGGTGGATTTCATGGTGGACAGGCTTATGTCCCACCTTGGCATCGAAAACAGAGAGGGTGCGCGATGGGGCGAATAGCCTTTCTGCTTGCAACGCTTACATTGGGCGGCTGTGTCGCGATGACGACCGTAGCGGCCATACCTGGCGCGCTAATAGAAGGAACAGTGGGATATTTTCTAGGTCAGGAAGAGAGCCTTCCGGTCAGTATGCAAACATCGCTGGCATCAGTGCAACAGGGACTTCACCGTATGGATCTGGCCGTGGATGTACTGGAACCCGTCAAGGAAGGTTATGCGATTGAGTTCGGCAACGAGAAGCTGGATGGTGTCATCGAATTGAAACGCCAAACACCCAAACTGACGACTTTTTCAATTGTTGTACGCCGCGGAATGGGCCGCCAGAAATCCGTTGAACAGGCGATCATGAAGGAAGTACGCAAGGTATCTGAACGAAGAGGTGCGCATAAAAAGTTTGATTTCCGGGGCTATCACCATGTTCGCGCCAAACCGTCGATCAAGACGGAGCGTATTGGCTGGTACAGGCCGGGAGCCATGCTGGAGGCCAGCAAATCCAGAAAGGAGGGTTGGCTCAGAATCAAAATGCC